>CAXTTX010000101.1:0-6073 GCA_964247045.1 uncultured Verrucomicrobiales bacterium
GACCGGCCGGCACATCCCCGCGATCCAGATAAGCGATCGCGGCCTCCGGATAGACGGAAAGCGCGCGCCGGAAGACTCCCCGGCAGATCTCAAGTCTCAGGTCTTCATCGGAAATCCGCCGCGCCCATTCCACCCCATCCATCTCCCCTCCCGCGGAATACCCGGGGGCGTTGGCATGTTTTCGCGCCTGCCTTGCGAGCGCCTCGTCCATGTGAGGTCCCGCACCCTGCGCGTCGAACCATACGAAAAGCTGGTCTGAGGGCAAGATCGCCGCCATCACCCCGGCAAGGCGGACGAGCACCTGCTGGCGCGGAATTCCCGCGGCAAGCCCCGCTTGCAAGGCCGCGGCCTCGCGGGCGTCCCGATCCGTCACCGCATTCATCTTCTGGATATAGCCTCCCGTGACCTGGGGAATCGTTTCTGCGGGAACCGCCCTTATCGCCAGTTTTCCCAGAGAGATCTCAAACCGGTCGGACGGCCCCGCGGACGCGGACAACTCCTCCACCTCCGTGGGGAACTGTTCGCCAAGATGAGTCCAGAAATTCCTCAGCAGCTCATCCCGCAAGCCTGGCTCCGGCCACTGTTTGAGGGCCGCATAAAGTTCCCGCCGTTTCTCCACGTGCCAGCTTCTCAAGACCTGCGCCCAGGGATCCATCCCCACCAGCCCCTGCAATGCGGGAGGCTGCCCCTCGGCAGGCAACAGCCGGATGAAGCGGAACGCACCCGCCACGCTCTCATCATCATACAAGTCTTTCGCCACTTGCGTGCCCAGGAAACTCCTCAACGACCCTCTGAACGCCGGAGCCGCCAGCGTTTCATCCTCCCAGCGGGCGAGCAACCATGATCCACAGGCCGCGTGATCCTTCCGCCGCCATATCGCGAAAAGGTTGTTCAGCAGGTTCGACCCCGACCCGGAATCCACCTGTTTGCCCGGCTTCGCCGACAGACAGAAATCCATCGCGGCCTGCCCATCCTCGTTCACCCAACGCTCCAGCACTTTCCCATAGGTCGCGATTTTCTCGGCCTGGCTGAGCCGCTGGTTGCCCAGCGCGATGAATTCCGGGATTTGATCGAAGCGGATTTTTTCCAGAACCAAGCCCAGCCTCATGCTGGTCAGCACGGTGCCCGGGCCCGCCTTGGCCAGCTTGATCTCCGCGATGATATCCTCGAGCGTTAGATTCTCCGGCAAGGGCCTGGCACGCGACGCGGCTCTCGCATCACCTTCCGTTCGCGCGGGCCGGACGGGATTCATGTTCCCGGCAAGGGCCCCGGTGTTGCGCATCGCCAGGGCCGGGCCTGCGACCAGTGAGGTGGCGATGATGCCCGCTGCAACCGGCTTCAAGAGGGACGCGAACCGGGTCATTCCCGGCGCACCGGCGCCATTCTTCAAGGCCACTCCGGAAACCCGCGCGACGAACTCCGGCAGAACCGGCGTCGCCCCCATTCCCTGCATCGCCGTGCCCAGGGACCCTCCGCCCACGGCGATGCCCTTCCGCTTGAAAACCACCCCGAGCCTGTCGAGCGCCCGTTGCACCCGCTTGCGCGCCGCTTCTTCGGTGAGCCCCAGCGATTTCCCGACGCCCCGGTATTCCAGTCCCTCGAAATATCGCAGCACCAGCGCGTCCCGGTCCGCGGCGGACAGCCCCATCATCGCGTCATCCAGTTCGCGGGCGAGGAGTCGTGAATCTTCATCGGCTCCGGACAAGTTTCCCATCGTTTCCATGGCGGCTTTTTCCCGGAGCTTCCGGCGGTTTTCAGTTCGCACGTGATTTGCGGCCCGGCGGCACGCTTGTCGATAAAGCCAGCCGGACAGGACCACTTGGTCCAACCGCCCCGCTTTCCTCACCAGCAACGTGAATACCTCCTGCGTCACATCCTCCGCCGCCGCCCGGTCACCGCCCAGTTTCCTCAAGGCGGTCCCATAGACCAAAGGAGAATGAAGCTTCACGAGGGTCCGGAACGCCTGTTCCGAATGGCCGTGGCAGTATTCGCGCAGCAGGTCGCGGGAGTCTTGCGTCATCATCGGCTATTAGACACCACCGGCCGGCCAAAGCGGACAGGAAATTTCACGACGCGACGCGCCACCCTTTACCGGCGGGTCAGCCGGGGCGCTCAATGCCCCATATCCTTCGGCGTGAATCCCATCACGATGTCGAACTTCGCCACCAATTCCCCGATCTTCGAATCCGGAACCTTCGCGAAATCCACCACCACCGATTCCCTCGCCTTCTTGTCCTCGATGCCCTGAAGCACCGTGTCCTTGTCGTTCTGCGGATCCCCCTTCACGTAACACTGCGTCGTCCACTTCTCCCGCCCCTTCATCTTCACCGCGAAGTGGATGTGCGGCGTTCTCCCGGGATAAGCGATCGGCTTGATCGTCCGGAAATAATACTCACCCGTGGATCCGGTTAGAAACCGGCCGAAGCCCTGGAAATTCGCGTCGCGCCCTGCCTTGCCATCGCTGCCGCTGTGCAAGTAAACGCCTTTGCCATCCACCTGCCAAATTTCCACCACGGCATTGCGGATCGGATCTCCCTTGGCATCCAGCAAGCGGCCCGAAAGATGCGTCACCTCGCCAATCGCCGGGGTGATCCCGTCGTTCACGATCAGCAGGACGTTGTCGGTGTCCAGCGGCAGGTGATCCGGATAAAATGGCCCCTCCGTCTGCTTCGGCGTGAGCGACAATTGCTCCGCGAAAGCCCCGGGCACGGCAAAGGCCGCCAGCCCCAAGGTGCCGATGATCTTCCGCCGCGTCCAAAGATGTGGCATGCCGATGGGTTCTCCGGTTTGCATGATTGGATCATCTCCATCGCCACTCCGGCTTCAAGCGGGATGTTCACTGATTCGGCTCGTCTTTTTCCACGTCAGGGGGAAGGCTTCATGAAATGAACCAAGCGGACACTCCGCAAAACCCCTATTCCGAAACCGGTGGATTTCGCCACGGCAAAAGCCTGTCGTCCTCCACCAACTGGACATGGCCGTTCGCAACCCTGGCTGCCACGAACAGGGACATTTCCTTTATCAAGTTGAGGATTAAATAACCCTGACCGGGGGCAGGAGGGCCCCCGCTCCGTCGGTCGCCTCGGGGGAATGGCAGGATGTGGGAATGGGAGGGTGAAGACGGGGCTTTTCGTGGAGGAAGGAGGACGGTAAGGAATCGGGCGTTAGCAACGTTTTCAGGAAAACCATGATGATGAGAAGTTTTTGTGCGGCCGCCGGAGTGTTGTTCGCGTCGATCTCGCTTTGCCACGGGCTGGCGAAGGTGGAGACGGGGTTCAGCGCGGAGGGGAAGGAATTTGACATCGAGCCGGTGGCGCCGCCGTCGATGAACGACGCGGCGGCGACGGCGGTTTTCACGCTGCTGGATGGGGATGATGCACGGGCGAAGCAGAGCGGGGAGTTGAACGCGCTGCATGACGGGAAGGTGCCGGAGGGGAAGGATGAGCCGGGGAAGAATTTCTTTTTCCGGAATGGGGCGAACGGGGGGCGGTTGACGATCGACCTGGGGAAGGTGATCCAGATCCGGGCGGTGAACAGTTACTCATGGCACTCCGGGGTGCGGTCGCCACAGATCTACCGGCTGTACGGGGCGCGGGGGGATGAGAAGGGATTCAAGGCCGCGCCGGCGGCGAAGACGGATCCGCGGGCGAGCGGGTGGAAGCCGATCGCGAAGGTGGACACGCGGAAGCTGGGGGCGGGCGGGCAGCATGTGGCCTCGGTGACGGAGGGGAAGAACTCGACGCTGGGGGAATTCCAGCACTTGTTATTTGAATTCGACGCTCCGGATCCGGAGAATTCGCCGGAGAACACGTTCCTGAGCGAGATCGACGTGATCGACGCGAAGGGGCCGGCACCGAGCCGGGTGCCGGTGAAGAATGTGGTGAGCTACAAGAGCGGGAAGTACAAGTTCAACGTGGATTACACGCTGGCGCCGGACATGCTGCCGTGGACGGAGAAGGAGCTGCTGCCGATGGTGTATGAGTGGTATCCGAAGCTGGCGGCGCTGCTGCCGAGCGAGGGTTATTCCACCGCGGAGGAGGTGCTGATGGAGTATCGGGAAGACCTTGGGGGGACGCCAGCGTATGCCGCGGGGACGCGGCTGGCCTTCAACATCAAATTTTTCCGGGACCAGATGAAGGGCGAGTCGAAGGGGTGCGTGATCCACGAGATGGTGCATATCGTGCAACGGTATGGTGGAGCGAAACGGGGGAAGGAAGCGCTGCCGACGCCCGGCTGGGTGGGTGAAGGGATTCCGGATTATATCCGGTGGTTTCTGTACGAGCCGGAGAAGAAAGGAGCGGAGATCACGACGGGCAACTTCGAAGGGGCGAAGTATGACGGCAGCTACCGGATCAGCGCGAATTTCCTGAACTGGGTGGTGGAGAACAAGGACAAGGATTTCATCCGGAAGCTGAACGCGGCGGCTCGCGAGGGGGAATATTCCGAGAAAGTCTGGCAGGAGAACACGGGGAAGACCGCGGCGGAATGCGGGGAGGAGTGGCGGGAGTGGAACAGGAAGAAGTTAGGGGTTAAATAGTCAATGGTCAGTGGCCATTGGGGTGGAAGAGAAGATTTAACCGCAATGGGCGCCCTAGCGGACATAGACGGAGCGGAGCGTGGTCAAAGCCCAAAGGTCGCGAAGGGACGCGAGGGGGAAATAGAATAGTTTGGGAAGGAGATCATCCCCAAATTCGCCAGTCCGGCTCTTCAAGTTCGATGGATTGAAACGGAGGCTCAACGTTTTGGAACGAATACGAGTTATCCACCAAAGTCCTGAAATATTGAAGTGCCCGGAAGCGAGCGTCCTGGTAGTTCGCAACCGTATCGTCCTGGTTCATCTCCAAAGTGTTTAGAAACACCGCAAGCGTCGTCTTCAGGACGCTGGATTCATTGAATCCCCACCGGAATTTGTCCCAATCCAAGCAGTCATCATCCCAATTCCACCGGTCGTCCCAAACCAAACCCTTGCACATGTCCATCATGAACCCAATGACGGCTCCTTTGATGTCTTCAGGAAGATGGTGCTGATTCATCGCGGGCTGATCCTGGTTGGCTGACGGCAGCTTGGCGAGAATTTGGTTGGGAAGGCACCGGGAGGTATTTGATTGTATTGGCAGCCAAACACGCGGCACGGCCACGCCGCATCGGGCACATGCGTCCTATCCCTGCGATTCAAGCCTTCAATCTCCAAATACCTTTCAACCAAAGGCTCCCGTACGTCGTCACCCGACGGCCAACAGTCGGCATTGCAGGGAACGGAGACTTACGCCTTAATGGGGGAAGGATGAACGACGAGGACGAAGACGAGAAGTTTTACCGGGATACGGAGTATATCGCGTTTCCGAGGCTGAATGAGCGACAACTGGCGCTGCTGGAGCCGCTGGGGGAACGGAAGGTGATCCGGAGGGGGGAGGTGATTTTCCGGGCGGGAGAACGGGAGTTCCCGATGGCGCTGGTTTATACGGGGGCGCTGGAGGTTTACGAAAACCGGGATGAGGTGGAACAGATCCTGGCGACGCCGGAGCCGGGGGATTTCGTGGGGGAGGTGTCGATGCTGGACGGGACGGCGGCGCTGGGAAGCCTGCGGGGGAAGGCGGAGGAGTCGGAGATTTTGCTGATACCGGCGGCGGCGCTGAAGCGGGCGCTGGCGGGCTTGCCAGGGGTCGGGGAGCCGATCGTGCAGGCATTCATGATGCGGCGGAAGCGGCTGCTGCGGGATCCGGATTTCGCTGGGCTGAGGGTGGTGGCGCACGAGGGGTGCCGGGCAGGGCATTTGATCGACGATTTCCTGGATAAGAACCACATTCCGCACCGGCTGATCCACTCCGCGGGTGAGGAGGGGGTGGCGCTTTGCGAGCGGAAGGGAATCGCGGATGATGATCTGCCGGTCCTGATCTCGGGGGACGGGACCATGCGGAAGCGGCCGGCGATCGTGGAGGTGGCGCGGGTGGCGGGATTGCTGAGGGAACTGGCTCCGGCGGGCGATACGGAGTTGTTGTGCGATCTGGCGATCGTGGGGGCGGGGCCGGCGGGTCTGGCCTGCGCGCATCGGCTCGCGCGCCATGGCCACGAT
>CAXTTX010000101.1:6083-13543 GCA_964247045.1 uncultured Verrucomicrobiales bacterium
GGGGGCGGGGCCGGCGGGGTTGGCGGCGGCGGTGAACGCGGCGGCCGAGGGGCTGGAGACGGTGGTGCTGGAGAGCTTCGCGCCGGGGGGACAGGCGGGGTCGTCGTCGTTGATCGAGAATTTTTTCGGCTTTCCGACGGGGATCAGCGGCGGGGATCTAACAAACCGGGCGCAGTTGCAGGCATACCGGTTCGGGGCAAATTTTTCGATCCCGTCGGCGGTGGTTTCGATGGGGTTCGAGGGCGGGGAGCATCCGGCGGTGTTGACGATCGGCGGGTGCGGGACAGTGCTGAAGGCGCGGTGTGTGATCGTGGCGAGCGGGGCGCAATACAACAAGCTGGAGGCGGAAGGGCGGGAGAGGTTTGAGGGGATGGGTGTGTTTTACGCGGCGACGAAGATGGAGGCGAAGTTCTGCCACGGTGTGACGGTGTTCGTGGTGGGTGCAGGGAACTCGGCGGGGCAGGCGGCGATGTTTCTCTCTGAAGTGGCGGCGAAGGTGATCTTGATCGTGCGCGGGGGTGATTTGACGAAGAGCATGTCGAGCTACCTTTCGACGCGGGTGGAGACGAAGGGGAACGTCGAGGTCTGGCGGCACAGCGAGATCCGGAGGATGAGCGGGGAGAGCTGGCTGGAGGAGGTGGAGGTGGAGTTGAAAGAGACCGGAGAGCGCCGGGTGGTGAAGACGCCGGCGGTTTTCTCGATGATCGGCGCGAATCCATGCACGGGATGGTTGCCCGCGGAGGTCCTAAAGGATGCGAGGGGGTTCATCCGGACAGGGACGGAGGTGGCGGACGCGCCGGGGTGGAACGGGGTGGAGCGCGGGCCGTACCCTTTCGAGACGAGCGTGCCGGGGGTTTTCGCGGCGGGCGATGTGAGGTCGGGATCGGTGAAGAGATGCGGTGCTGCGGTGGGTGAAGGGAGCATGGCGATCGAGAACGTGCACCAGGTGCTGGGGACGTATGCGTAGGAGTCAGCGGTCATTGGGCAGCGGTCAGCAGGGGAAGAAAAGAGTTTGCCGCCAAGGCGCAAATGTCGCAAAGGGGACGCGAAGGAAAAGGAGGGTGGGGTCGAGTGAAGCGAGGGAGTTGGAGTGGGGATATGCGGATGTTTGGTAGGGGGCGAGAGATGAGGGGGTGATGGGGCGTAGGTGGGGGCGGGATGATGAAATGTGATTTTTTACGAGCGCTGGGGTTGTTGGTGGGACTAGCGGGGATGCTGCCGGCCGCGGGGCAAGGGTTGCCGGGCGGGGTGGCGGAGTTGCCGGGGGCGTTTCCGGAGGATCCGCTGGCGGTGCTGGAGAGGACCTGCTTCCAGACGGGGAAGGCGTGGGGACCGAATGGGAATCTGCGGTCGGACGTGGCAGTGGTGTATGGGATCGACCCGACGCTGCCGGAGCGTGTGGAGTCTTGGCGGAAGCGGGGCTACAAGGTACACCTGATGACGGGGGTGGCGTGGGGGCAGTATCAGGATTATTTATATGGGAAGTTTGACGGGGTGAACCACGAGGACAACGCGCAGACGGATCGGAACGGGAAGAAGATCAGCCATGGGGGTGATGTTTATTACATGTGCCCGGCGGAGAATTACGGGGAGTATCTGAGCGTGGGGGTGCAACGGGGATTGGACGCGGGGGTGGAGGCGGTGCACCTAGAGGAGCCGGAATTCTGGGCGAGGGCGGGCTACTCGGAGGGGTTCAAGCGGGAATGGCAGGCGTATTATAAGGAGCCGTGGCAGGCACCGCATTCGTCGGCAGACGCGCAGTGGCGGGCCTCGAAATTGAAGTACTATCTTTATCGTAGGGCATTGCAGCAGGTTTTCAACCATGTACAGGCGTTCAACCAGAAGACGGGTAAGAAGGTGCGGTGTTATGTGCCGACGCACAGCTTGATCAATTACGCGCACTGGTGCATCGTGAGTCCGCAATCGAGCCTGGCGATGCTGGACGGGTGCGATGGCTACATCGCGCAGGTGTGGACGGGGACGTCGCGGACGCCGAACCATTTCCGGGGGAAGCTGAAGGAGCGGACTTTTGAAACGGCATTCCTGGAATACGGGGCGATGCAGAATCTGGTGAGGTCGACGGGGAGATCGGTGTGGTATTTGAATGATCCGATCGAGGACAACCCGCGGCATGATTGGGCGGATTACCGGACGAATTGGGAATCGACGCTGGTGGCGTCGTTGCTGCAACCGGACGTGTGGCAATACGAGGTGGCGCCGTGGCCGGAGCGGATTTTCGGAGGGAAGTATCCGCGCGGCGGGAAACCGGAGGACCAGAAGCCGATCCCGCCGGAGTATGCGACGGAATTGCAAGTGGTGATGAACGCGCTGAACGACATGAAGCAGGCGGATCACTCGTGGGATTGCGGGACGAGGGGGATCGGGGTTTTGATCAGTGACTCGATGATGTTCCAGCGGGAGCAGCCGACGCCGAGTGATCCGCACATGGCGCAGCTGTACGGGATGGCGCTGCCGCCGCTGAAGCGCGGGATGCCGGTGACGCCGGTGCAGCTGGAGAATGTGGTTTTACCGGGATTCCTGGACGGGCAGGAGGTGCTGATGCTTACCTATCAGGGGCAGAAGCCGATGAGTGCGGCGGTGCATCCGGCGCTGGCAGCGTGGGTGAAGAAGGGTGGGACGCTGGTGATGGCGGATGATGACAAGGATCCGTACAACCAGGCGAGGGAGTGGTGGAACGAGGACGGGAAAAACGGGCGGATTCCGCGGCAGGATCTTTTCGACGCGCTGGGGGTGAAGGATGAGGCGTTCGCGGAAGGTGACGCACCAGCTGTTAAGGTGGGTGAAGGGAGCGTGGTGTGGGTGAAGCGGAGTCCGGTGGAGTTCGCGATGAGTGGCGAGGGTGAGGAGCGATTGATGAAGGTGCTGAAGGAGGCGCTGGAGAAGAAAGGAAAGACGTGGAAGGAGACGAACCATCTGGCACTGCGGCGGAGGCCGTATTGGATCGGCGCGGGTTTGGATGAATCGACGGGTGGGGAGAGGAAAGTCCTAACGGGAAAATTTTTGGATTTGTTCGATCCGGAGCTGAAGGTGAAGACGGCGGTGACGCTGGAGGAAGGGAAGCGGTGTTTCCTGCTGGATCTTGACCGGGTGGAGAAGGGTGGGAAGCCGAAGGTGCTGGCGTCTGCTTGCAAGACGCTGCCGGTGAAGGATGCGGAGACGGCTTGGACGGTGGAAGGGGTGGCGGGGACGCCGGCGGTGGTGGTGATCAGGTGTGACCGGGCACCGGTAAAGGTGGAGCTGGATGGGAATGCCGTGGTGGATTTCGGGTTTGAGGACGGGTTGTTGAAGGTGAGGTTTGAGAATGAATCGCGGCCGCGGGTTTTGAAAGTGAGTTATTAGAAAGCCGGGCGATGCAGGGCTGGTGGTGAGATTCGTGGTGCGTGGAGAGCATGACGCTGATAGCAAGGGAACGTGGATCCGGAATCGCATGCAAATCTGCTCGTAATGGAGAACGTTTCGAAGAAGATGAAATTCTGGTTTCGCGGGATGTTCATCTGGCTGGGGGTGGGGGTGGTGGTGCCGGGAGGCTTGATCGGGATGTCGATCTACAAGATGCAGCAAATCTTCTCCGCCATCGGGATGACTCCGGGCGATGAGAAGGAATTGAAGGCGCTGGTAGATCGGACCACTCCCTACGTGATGATGAGCCAGTGCGCCTTGTTGTTGGCAATCATCGCCTTGTTGATGATCGTGATCTCATTTGTGCAGTTCATGAGGAGGCGGGGAAGGTTGCGGGAGTTGGGGGGATTTCGCGGGCAGCAGATTGAGTTGAGGGGATGCCGAACCCGTCCGGCACCCGGCCAACAGGGCTGGCACGGGAAAGCGGCAGCAGGGCTGCCGCAGTCCAAGGCGCTCCGCGCGGGGGAACGGGTTCTTGACCGGTTTTGCGAAAATCGGCACTCTAGAAGCCGCTGGTGGCTCCCCCCTCCCCTTCTAGCCTCCCTCCCCACCGCGCCGAGGAAGAATGAAGATCCAATGCCTCTGTGGCCAAATTTTACATGACGGGACCGATGGGTTGCCGAACAAGGCGCATTTCATCCCGGACCAAAAATGGAACGGGTTGTTCGAGGCACTGGATTGGTTGATCGAGAACCGTTGCCACACTCCGCGGCAGCGGGACGAGGCGTGCACGAGCATCCGCGCGCTGATGGTGGAGATGAGCCGTCACGCGTGGCAGTGCGGATCGTGCGGGAGGATGTATGTGGAGGATATGGCGAGGGACTTGCATTGCTATCCGCCAGGGCTGCCGGGGACGTCGATGGAGTTGTTCCGGGAGGAGGAGTGGGCGGGGAGGTGAAGAGTTTGCCGGTTTTTGAAGTGTTCAGTTTTCAGGAAGAGAAAAGAGCTGCGGATCTCTGGTAAAAAGGTGGTGCGGGGGGTGAGGGGCGGGTCTAGAATGCGGGCATGCCGCGCATTGCACTGCTACAGTCCGGGACGTTTGCCACGAAGGAGGAGTCGTTTGATCATCATGAGAAGCTGATCCGCGAGGCGGCGGCGGGTGGGGCGAACATCGTGGTGACGCAGGAGCTTTTTTTGACGCCGTATTTTTGCACGGTGGAGGATCCGGCTTTGTTCGACCTAGCGGACCCGCTGCCGGGGCCGGTGACAGACCGGCTGGGTAAGCTGGCGGGAGAGCTGGGAATCGTGCTGGTGTCGTCGTTGTTCGAGCACCGGGGGCCGGGCCTCTATCACAACACGGCGGCGATCCATAACGCGGATGGCTCGCTGATGGGTTTCTATCGGAAATCGCACATCCCGCAGGATCCGGCATTCGAGGAGAAGTTTTATTTCACTCCGGGAGACAGCGGGTGGCCGGTGTGGGATACACGGTTCGGGAAGATCGGCGTGCTGATCTGCTGGGACCAGTGGTACCCGGAAGCGGCGCGGCTCATGGCCCTGGGCGGGGCGCAGGTGCTGGTCTATCCGACGGCGATCGGCTGGCTGCCGGAGGAGAAGCCGGAGCAGGGAGACGCGCAGCATTGCGCTTGGGAGACGGTGCAGCGCGGGCACGCGGTGGCGAACGGATGCTATCTGGCAGCGGTGAACCGGACGGGGACGCAGGACAACACGGAGTTCTGGGGGAGGTCGTTCGTGGCGAATCCGTACGGGGAACTGGTGGCGAAGGCGTCCACGGAGAAGGAGGAGATCTTGTATCACGACCTGGACTTCCAGAAGGTTGAGGATTTCCGGCGGATCTGGCCGTTTTTCCGGGACCGGAGGATCGATGCTTACGGGGATCTGGTAAAGCGGTGGAGGTGAGGAAGTTTGTTAGTTTTCAGTTTTCAGGCAGAGAAGAGGCCCCATGAGATGCGGCAACCACAGTCTGTGCCGAAATCCGCAGGCACCAGAAAATGATGATGCTCGGGGCGGGACGCCCCGGCAACGGACTGGAGCAGAATGGTCCAGCCACGGTCAAATCCACCTTCAACCGTCCACCATCAGCGATCGGCACCGATGCCGGCGACGTCGAAGTCGAAGGAGGGTTCGTCGGGATCGTTGGTGAGGATGTGGACGAAGGCCTTGCGATTGCCGGGGGCGAGAGGCTTGAACTTGAGGTTGAACCTGGTGCGTTCGCCAGGAGGCAGGGCTTTTTCACGCGGGGCCGAGGCGATGAAATCGGCGGCAGCGGGGCCATCGACGGTGACGGTCTGGATGTCGAGGCGCTTGGTGCCGGTGTTTTTCAGGATGAAGCCGCGGGTGATCCCGGTGCCAGCGACCGGGGCGGTGCCATAGCGGCGGGTGGATTTGCCATGCTTCAAGGCGCTCCCTTCGGGCTGATAGACGGAAATGTGCGGGGCGGGTGTCACCGCGAATCCGGTGAGATAGATCTGGAAGGGAGCGGAATCGGGATCGCCATCGACGAAGTTCAGGACGGCCTTCTTGATTCCCTTGGCGGCTGGGGCGAAGCGGACGGTGAGGATCAGTTTCTGGCCGGGAGCCAGCGAGTTGAGCGAGTTGCCCTTTGGCACCGAGGTGGCGCGGAAGCTGGTGGAGGCGGGACCGTTGATGAAGAAGCGGAAGCCTTTCAGATCGGTGGCGCCGGCATTGGTCAGGGTGAATTCGATATAAGAGGGGCGGCCGATGGCGACATCGCCGAAATCGCGGGAGGAACCGCTGACGGCTTCCTTGCCATCCTGCTCGAGTTGGATGACCGGTCCGGAGGGTGGCTGGTTGGTGACGGGAAGGAACTGCCGGAGCAGGGTCTTCCGGGAGGCCATCGCCGGGAGGCCTGCCAGATTGGTCCATTCGTGAGGATCGGTGACCTCGTTGTAGAGTTCCTCCTTGCCGTCCGAGTAGCGGATATAGCGCCAGCCCTCGGTGCGGATGGCGTGGTTATTGAATTCGCAAGTGGTAAGCGCGGGCTTGTCCCAGGCCGCGGCGGGATCTTGCAAGAGGGCGAGAATGCTTTGCCCCTCGACATGTGCGGGAGTTTCCACACCGGTTAGGTCGCAGAGGGTCGGATAGACGGACATGAGGTCCACGGTGCGGTTGCAGACCGTGCCGGGAGTGGTCACGCCGGGGACGACCCAAATCAGCGGAGTCCGCGTGGTTTCCTCCCATAGGGCAAATTTTCGCCAATGGTCCTTTTCGCCGAGGTTCCAGCCATGGTCGGACCAGAGGCAGATGATCGTATTGTCTTTCGACGGGGATTGGTCGAGCGCGTCGATCAAGCGGCCCACGAGCATGTCCGAGTAGCTGATGGCGGCGAGGTAACCTTGCACGGCTTCCTTCCAACGGCCGGAATCCATGATACGTTTCTGATCGATCCCGGGCATGGCCATGCGGACACCGGCGCGAGGGACATCTTCCAGATCCTTTCCCGGAGCAAGATGGGGAGGCAGGACGATGTCGGCCAGCGGATGCATGTCATAGTATTTCCGCGGGACGTTCCAGGGCATGTGCGGCTTGTGGATGCCACAGGCGAGGAACAAGGGCTTTTCACGGGGCCTGGCCAGTTGCTTGATGGCGTAGTCGACAATGTTCCAGTCGTCGAAATCCTCGTCGCTGGCATCCAGCGGTGCGAACTTGATGCCGCCCACGCCAGTGCTCTGGCCGGAGGGAACGTCCGGACGCCCGCCCTCATGGGCGAGGTAGAAATCCCAGTCCTCCTTCCGGGTGTAGGTTTCGTGATAGATCTTGCCCGAGCCGGCGGTTTCGTAGCCATTGGCGCGAAGGTGCATGTTGAGGGTCTTCTCGGGCGGGATCGAAAGCCGCCAGTCGTCGAGATTTCCATAGATGCCCGTGGTGCCGGGACGCATGCCGGACATGAGGGCGACGCGGGAGGGATTGCACGAGGGTGAGGCGCAATAGGCGCGGGTGAACGAGACGCCGCGGGCGGCCAGCTTGTCGATGTTCGGCGTGAGGGTGTTGGAATTCACGCCCAAATAACCGACCCAGTCCCGGAGATCATCAATGGCGAGGAAAAGGACGTTCGGTTT
>CAXTTX010000102.1:0-6367 GCA_964247045.1 uncultured Verrucomicrobiales bacterium
TCATCTGTCGAACACGGCAAGGAAGCCTTCATGGCGAACTGCACCGCTTGTCATGGCCAGGATCTGTCGGGGCGGATGGATATCGGCGGTGGCCAATCGATCGCCTTGCCCGGCCTCCCGCTCACCGACGGGCAGTGGAAATACGGGGCACATCCCATGGATATCTTCAAGCTCATCAACGGCGGGACACCTCCCGAGAGCCCCGGTCACAATGGTGCCCGGATGGAAGCCTGGGGGCAAAAGATGCCGCCCCTCAAGGTCGTCGAGCTTGTCGCATTCATCATCAGCGAGAATCCCAAGGATTTCCCGATGAACTGAGGAATCCGGCCATCTCCGGAACAGAAATCTTCCCTTGTCCAATCGTCTCCAACATCTGAAGCGCCCGAATCTTGATTCGGTCACCACCATCAATGCGGATGGCTCGCACCATGTGCTGCATCCCGCCGACGTGAGCGGGAGGTTTTCGCTGGCACGCCGGGTGGTGGCTGTCCTCCTGATGGTCATCTATGCCAGCCTGCCTTGGATATCGGTGAACGGATCTCCCGCCGTGTTTCTTGATTTGGAGAACAGGCGTTTCCACGCGATGGGTTTAACACTGGTCGCGCAGGATTTGTGGGTGCTCTTCTTCGCCATCAGTGGCCTTGGCTTCTTCCTGTTCGTGGTGACTGCCGTGCTAGGCAGGATTTGGTGCGGTTGGGCCTGTCCCTACACCGTCTTTCTGGACCATGTCTTCCGCAGGATCGAGCGGTGGATCGACGGCAATGCCGCGGCCAGGCGCAAGCTCGCTGCCGCGCCATTGGACATCGCCAAGGTCTGGAAGCAGACCCTTAAGCACGGGCTTTATATCGTGGCCTCGGCTTTGGTTGCCCATATCTTCCTTTCCTACTTCGTTTCGATCCGCAGGCTCTATTCCTTCATGGAGGATGGGCCGCTGCAACACGCCACCTCATTCGGTGTGGTAATGATGCTGACCGGCTCGCTTTACTTCTGCTTCGCGTGGTTTCGCGAGCAGTTTTGCATCCTGATGTGTCCCTATGGTCGCCTCCAGTCGGCCCTCACCGATGAGGACACCATGATCATCGGCTATGACAAGGGTAGGGGAGAGCCTCGTGGCAAGGCTGCCGATCCAACCGCAGGGGCCTGCGTGGATTGCAACCGTTGTGTCTCGGTCTGCCCTACCGGCATCGACATCCGCAACGGCTTGCAACTCGAATGTATCGGTTGCGCGGCCTGCATCGACGCATGTGATGACATCATGCTCAAGCTCGGCCGGTCCACGGGCCTTGTCCGATATGATTCCTCGCGAGGGCTTGCTGGTGAAAAGCGGCGGATTTTTCGTCCGAGGCTCATCGCTTATGGAATTCTTGCGGGGTTGGGCCTCCTCGCGCTCGCGGTGACCACCTACTTCCGCGCCCGCCCCATGAATGCCGACCTGACGCGGATGAGAGGACCTTCCTTTTACGTGGATCCGGAAATCATCCGCAATCACTACCAGATCCGCCTCGTCAACAAGCGCAATCAACCCGTCGCGTTCTCAGTTTCCCTCGATTCCCCTCCGTCCGGATATACCTTCACCGGTCTTGGGGACAGCCTCAAGCTGGATGCCCAGCAGGAAATCGCCCGCCCGCTCGTGGTCCTCGTTCCCAAGGCTTCCTATCACGGCCCGGTCAAGCTCAACGTGACGATCCGCTCCGAAGGTGATTCCGCGACGATCCGCCGTGAGGTCATGTTTCTCGGTCCAAATCCCCATCTGCTATCCAAATGAAACCTTCAACACCTCCAATCCTCATCTTCCGTCCCTGGCTCTTTGTCATCGCTGCCTTCCTGCTCCTGCTCGCGGCGTGGACTTCGCTGATTTTCGTGGCCGGAAAATTCGCCCCGCGGACCATTGAGGTCACTCCCGTGTCATCACGTTGATTTCCCCTATTTAATGGATGCCATCCACACCACTGTGGGAGCTTTGGTCGCCGGTCTCGTCACCAGCGTTCACTGCGCCTGCATGTGCGGGCCGATTGCCTGCGGACTCTCCGCGATGCCGTCATCGGAAAGCCAGCGCATGGCCGCAACGACGGCCTACCACGCCTCGCGTCTTGCTTCCTATTCGACCATTGGTGCCATTTGCGGTGCGATCGGCAGCCAGCCCTTGAAATGGGTTTTTGCCACACCCCTGGTCGTGCTGCCCTGGATTCTGGTGGTGCTGTTTCTGGTATTCGCCTTCGGCCTGGAGAAGAAACTGCCCCGTCCGGTCGCTCTTCTGAAGTTCGGCGCACGGTGGCGATTCAAGACCGCCCGGCTCACGCCGGTTCGCGCGGGCGTGGCCCTCGGTCTGGTGACCCCCTTGTTACCCTGCGGACCGCTCTACCTCTTGTTCGGGGCCGCCCTGTTGAGTGGCTCCGGTTGGCATGGCGCGGAGTTCGCCCTGGCCTTCGGTCTTGGCACGGTGCCCTTGCTGTGGCTCGCGCAGGGCCAGCTTCATCGGCTTCGCCGCAAGCTCTCCCCGATGGCGATGGTTCGTATTCAACGCGGTCTCGCCCTCGTCGCGGCGCTGGTGATGGTCTGGCGCCTGCACGGCACCCTGCCCGGGTTCCAACACCTGCCGGAGAAACTTCCTTCCTGCTGCCACGATAACCCCTCGTCCTGATCCTCATGTCCGATTGCATTCACTGTGGCACCCCGTTCACCGCCTCGCGGGAGGACGAACGCTTTTGCTGCAAGGGCTGCGAATTCGTCCACGAGTTGATTCACGATGGCGGCTTCGACCGCTACTACGAGCTTCGCGGCAGCGGTCCCTCAAAGCCGGTTAGAAGCGTGCCTTTCGAGTCCCATGATTTCTCATGGCTGGTCGACCGGGTTGCTGCCCTTGAAGCGGCATCTCCCGGCGCCTCCGCAGTGGAAGGAGACTTCTCACTCGACGGCATCGCCTGCATCGGCTGCGTCTGGCTCGTGGAAAAGCTCTTCCTGCGGCAGCCCGGAGCCTTGGAGGGGGCGGCCCATCCCGCGACCGGTCGGGTTCACTTGAGATGGCTGCGTGGCGAAACCGACCTTCCGGCCTTTGCTTCGGAACTCGTTTCCTTTGGCTACTCGCTTGCTCCACGGCGCGAGGGGAACAACGCCTCGGAGGCAGGCAAGCTCGGCGCGCGGCTCGGCCTTTGCGGTGCCTTCATGCTCAACGCGATGGGATTCACCCTCCCGGTGTATGTGGGGATGCCTGATTCCTTCGCCTTCTCGGGCTTGTTCCAATTGATTGCCCTGCTTTCGGCGACGCTTTCGATGCTGATCGGGGGAAGCTACTTCATCACCCGTGCCTGGAAATCCGCCAGTCTGGGAATGGCGCACATCGACCTGCCCATCGCGATTGGCCTGATCGTCGCCTACGCCGGTTCAATCGTAGGATGGATTGGCAGGATCCAAGGCCTGGTATACTTCGACTTCATATCCACCTTTGTCTTCCTGATGCTAGGCGGGCGATATCTCCAGCTATCTGCCATGGAGAAAAACCGCCGCCGCCTCCAGCGGCACCGGCCGGTGCCCGAGAGCATGATTTCACCGGATCGCCAAAACCGGTTGTCCTTGGCAGATCTAACCTCCGGGGTTCGCTTTCAGTTGGAACCCGGCCAAGCCTCCCCGGTTGCCGCGGTGCCCGCCTCCGAGGCGGAGTTTTCCCTGGAGTGGATCAATGGCGAGGCCGAGTCGGTGATCTTTCGCCCCGGCCGCCAGCTTCCCGCGGGCTCCATCCTGCTGGCCAAGGCTCCTGCGCTCCTGACAGCGTCGGAAACTTGGAAAGAATCCCAGCTCGCCAAGCTCGTGGATTCGGAAAGGCCGGCAGTTCGCGTTCCCGCTCTGGAGCGCCTTTTGAGATACTATCTGTTCGTCGTCCTGCTGATCGGGATCGGAGGCTTCGTCTTTTGGAACTCCCGGCACGGTCTTCCCCAGGCCCTGCAAGTGATGATTTCCGTGTTTGTCGTCTCATGTCCGTGCGCGCTTGGGGTCTCTTTGCCCATGGCCGATGAAATCTCGGGATCCATCATGGAAAGGTTGGGTGTCTTCATCCGCCAGCCGCTCCTGTGGAGCCGCCTCCGCCGGGTGAGGACGGTCATCTTCGACAAGACGGGGACCCTCACACTGGAGCGCCCGGTCCTCGCCAATCCTGAGATCCTCTCCACCCTCTGTCCTGATCAGCGCCTCGCCTTGGCCCATCTCTCGAATGGCTCCTTGCATCCGGTATCCCGTTCGCTCTTGGAAAGTCTCGGCAGGGAAGGCCAGGAGCTGCTGCGCCTTCACCCGGATGTCGAGGTGACCGATGTTCCCGGAACAGGGCGATTCTATGGCGACTGGATGCTCGGCAAACCTGCCGCCGGCTCGGAGCACGACGTCGAACTTTCCTGCAATCGGGAACCGGTCGCCCGTTTTGTTTTCCGGGAGTCCCTCCGGGCCGATGCCATTTCGGCCTTTGCCAAGCTCAGGGCCATGGGCCTGCGGTTGGTGATCCTCTCTGGCGACCGGCCTGAAAAAGTTGCTGCCGCGGCCAATGTGCTGGAAGTCGCCTTCGAAGATGCTCATGCCTCGCAACTCCCCTCGGACAAGGCGGAAGTCGTTGCTGGCTTGGACCAGCAGGACACCCTCTTCCTCGGCGACGGAGCGAACGATTCGCTGGCCTTCAATGCCGCCTGGACGACGGGCACCCCGGTGGTGGACCGGAGTTTGTTGGAGGAAAAAGCGGATTTCTATTTCATGGGCAGTGGCCTCGGATTCCTTCCGCAACTCCTCTGCCTCGCGCGGAAACGGCAACGCGTGGTGCGGCTGGCCTTCGCATTTTCAATTGCTTACAATGTTTTTGCCATCGCTCTTTGCCTCTCTGGACACATGAGCCCCTTGCTGGCTGCCATCCTGATGCCGCTGAGCTCCGCCCTGTCCCTGGCCATCGTTGGCCTCGGCCTGGGTCACCAACGAAAGGTTGTCATGGGTGGTTCGCCCTCCTACGGTAGTGTCGAGGTGCCGGAAGTACCCGGTAAAACAGATGTCACGCGAGAAAATCGACTACGACCGAGCGCTGTTTGATAAATTGCTTCATTCCGAGCTTTTCGAGACTTATCAGGATGCCTTCCGCACGGCAACCGGTCTGCCCCTTCGTCTCGTCGGCGCCAATGTCGAGGAGTGGTGTCTGGATGATTCCGCCAGCAACCGTAGTCCATTTTGCGAAACCCTGAACCTCTGCAAAAGCGCCTGCAACGCCTGCATAGACACGAACCGGAAACTCATGTCGGTCGCCGCGGTTTCAGGCCCGACGAGTTGCCATTGCTTCGCCGGAATGGCGGCCACGGCTCTCCCCGTGAAGTCGGGCACCCGGTTGGTCGGCTTCTTGAAAACCGGCCAAGTCTTCAACCGTGTGCCATCCAAATCCGCCTTTAAAGAGGTGTCCAAGACGCTCGCCCGCCAAGGCCTGTCCGAAAAAGACATTGCGAAACTTGAGGCCACCTACCACCAGACCCGCAGCGTGGAGCCGGAACGCTACCAAAGCATGGTGACCCTTCTTGCCACCTTTGCCGCCCAACTCGGGCAACAGGCTGAAAAGCTCCTGACCGTCCAAGCGGGGAGCGAGCCCGCCGCCATCGCCAAGGCCCGCGATTTCATCGAGAATAATCTGTCGGAGCCTCTCCCGCTGGCACTGGTGGCGAAAAAGGCCGGACTCAGCGAATCCCACTTTTGCCGGATCTTCCGCGACGCCACCGGGCTGACCCTCACCGATTACATCAATCGCCGCCGGATCCAGTGGGCCAAAAAGGAGCTGCTCAAATCCGAGACCCGGATCTCTGAAATTGCATTTTTGATTGGTTATCAGTCGTTATCGCAGTTCAACCGGAGCTTTTCCCGCGTCACCGGGAGGTCTCCGACCCGCTTTCGGGCGGAGGAATTGACCAGCTTGGCGTCCTGATCGTGGCCGGGACAGGCTAAGAAAAGTTGACTATATTACGTCACAGTACTTGCCAATCTCCGTATCTGTGCTTACTGGCACGGCCGCAATGGCAAGTATCGGACCCTTCTCCTTCCCCCTAAACGGTTTTGAAGCTGTAATTTTCGATTGCGACGGCACGCTCGTCGATTCCATGCCCGCGCATTTCGAGGCTTGGTGCGAAGCCCTTGCCGTTCACGGCGCGGGTGGTGTTTTCAAGGAGGACGTCTTCTTCGCCATGGGTGGTCGCCCGACGCTCGACATCGTCGTTGAACTGAATGACGAGTACAACCTCAAGCTGGACCCGATTGCCGTGGCACTTGCCAAGCGCGAGGCCTTCCTCAAACGCCTTTCCACCGTGACCCTGATTGAAGAGGTTGCTGAATTCGCCCAAAGCCTTCGCGGTAAGGTGCCGAT
>CAXTTX010000102.1:6377-10905 GCA_964247045.1 uncultured Verrucomicrobiales bacterium
GAAGCCCGAACCCGAGGAAACGGCCATTTCCGCCGCGCGCTCCGGCACCGCGTTCAGCTGGT
Source organism: uncultured Verrucomicrobiales bacterium (assembly GCA_964247045.1). Lineage (GTDB taxonomy): Bacteria > Verrucomicrobiota > Verrucomicrobiia > Verrucomicrobiales > Akkermansiaceae > Luteolibacter. The sequence continues at coordinate 6,440 of CAXTTX010000102.1, forward strand.
TGCCCTACGCCGCCACGCTTCTCGCGATGGCCATCGCCACCGGCGGTTCCCGCATGGTGATCGAGAAAACCCTCCAGATCGTCGGCGCATCCGATTGGTTCGACGAGGTCGTCACCGCAGACGATGTGGCGGAAGGCAAACCCGCTCCGGACATTTTCCTTCGTGCCGCCAAGCTCCTCGGCGTGTCTCCTGCCAAGTGCCTCGTGGTGGAAGACGCTCCCGCTGGCATCATTGCCGCCCAACGCGCGGGGATGCAGGTGATTGGCATTCCTTCGCCGCTCGTCCGTAACGCGGCTTGAGATCCCGCGAGCTCTGAGAATTTCCAAAGTCCGGGATCACGCCGGGCTTTTTCGTCAAGGGTCTGGATTCCCATTCTTCAGATCCACACCGACGCGGTTTGCCCAGCTCGTCCATTCGTTGACGAGTTCGCTGATTAGGGCAGGCTTCTCCGGAGCTAGGTTCTTCATCTCCGCGCGGTCGTCCTTGAGATTGTAGAGTTCCCATTGGGGGGTCGTGTTCATGCGCTTGCCCCAGGCAATCTTCCAGTCGCCCTTCCGCAGACCGCGGGCCTCCTGATGCTCAAAGCCCAGCACCCGTTGCGGCAGTGCCTTGCCGGAAAAGGTTGGAGCGATGGAAATGCCTTCCAAGGGCTGGACCTCCTGGCCATTCCGTTGGGTTTGCGGGGTGATGCCGGCTGCCGCCAGGAAGGTGGGAAGGATGTCCATGGCGTGGACCGGCGTGTTTTCCCACTCATTCCTGCGGGAAACACCCGCCGGCCAATGGACGATCAGGGGATTGGTGATCCCTCCTTCATGGCAGAAGTGCTTGTAGAGCCTGAGTGGTGTGTTGCCGAGATTAGCCCAACCGGAACCGTAGGAGGAATGGGTGTTAGGCTGGCCGAACCCGGCGAGCGCTTTGCCGGTGTGGAGCGTGGTGGTTCCTTTGCGGGATTCGCCGTCGAAACCGAACGGACCCCATTCGTAGCAGGCCCCGTTGTCGGAAAGGAAGACGATCAGCGTGTTCTTCGTCTCGTTGTGTTTGTCGAGATCCGCGATGATCCGGCCCACACCCTGGTCCATGTGTGCGACCATCGCGGCGAAGGTGGCCATGCGGCGGGCGAGATCCTCGCGGCGATCCCCGGGCAGTGAATCCCAGGCCGGGTTCTCCTTGCCTGAGTAGCCATTGGCGATCTCGTCCTTGTCCACGGGAACCATACCCCGTGGAGGCAGGGAAGTATCGGCGGGAATGAGGCCGAGTTTCTTGATCCGCTCCAGCCGCTCCTCGCGCAGGATATCCCAGCCTTTGCGATAAGTGGCCATGTATTTGTCGATGTCTTCCTTGGGTGCCTGCAGCGGGAAGTGGGGAGCCGAATGGGCGAGGAACAAGAACCACGGCTTGCCCTCCTGCTGGCGCGCCTGCTTGAGGAACTCGAGGCTGTAGTCTGTGAAGACATCGGTGGCGTAGAATTTCCCGGAATCATAGGACAGTTCCGGTTTCACGCTTTCGGGCAGGCGGGCGTAGACGTCCGGGTTCCACTGGCTCTCCGAGTGGTCGAGCATGCTTTTGAAGCCGAAGTAGTTGCCGAAGCCACGTTCGATGGGGCCGGGAATGCCAAGGTGCCACTTGCCGACCATCCAAGTGGAATAGCCGGCGTCGCCCAGCAATTCCGGAATCGTGGTGGTGTTCGGCAAGAGATGGCCGGTATAGCCGGGACCCTTGCCTGCCTCGGGTTTCGCGGTGGTGAAGGACCCTATGCCGGCCTGGTGCGGGTAGAGGCCCGTCATCAGCGACGCACGAGAAGGGCAGCAGCGCGCGGAGTTGTAAGCCGCAGAGTAGCGGAGGCCGCCGGTGGCCAGCTTGTCGAGGTTCGGCGTGGGAATCTCACCGCCATAGCAACCGAGATCGGAGAAACCGAGGTCGTCCGCGAGGATCAGCAGGATATTCGGACGAGCGGGAGAGTTCTCGGCTGCCATTGCCGCGGAAAAGGACAGGAGGACAAACAGCAAAGGACGAAGCAGCGAAGGCATGGGTGATTCGGGAGAGGCAGATTGTCTTGAGGGTTTCGGCAGGTGGCGGACCTTCCGGAGCCTACGCTGATAAATGGCCGCCGCAATCAACTGGTGCGGGAATTCCCCGCAGTGCATCCGCGAGGCGTGCGACTTCCCCGGTGGGATGGCTGGCTGAGAGACTGAGGCGCAGGCGGGCCTTGCCGCGCGGTACCGTGGGGTAGCGGATGGCCGGAACGAGGAAGCCTGCCTCTTCCAAGGCGCGGGAGGCAGCGAGAGAGCTCTCGTTCGAACCGGTGATCCAAGGGATGATCGGCGTGCTGGATCCGGAAAGACGGGCAATGTTCTGTTGCAGGCTCGCCCTGAGCGAGGCCCCTTCCTTGGAGCGGATGAGTCCGAGTGACGCCACCGCCGCGTGGGCCAGCCCCGGTGGCGGGGCGGTGGAGTAGATGAAGGACCGGGCGCGGTTCACCAGAAGGTCGATCCAATCCCGCGAAGCGGCGATGTATCCTCCGGAGAGTCCGGCCGCCTTGCTGAGAGTTCCCATTTGGAAGGTGACCCGCCGTTGCAACCCGAGTTCCTCAGCGAGTCCCATGCCGCTCCGGCCGAGGACACCGAAACCGTGCGCCTCGTCGAGCAAAAGCATGGCATCCCATGATTCAATTAGATCGACAATGGCGGCGAGCGGGCAGAGATCGCCGTCCATACTGAAGACAGATTCGGTGACGACGAGGATGGATGACTGCGGGTGCTTGGCGCGGGTGGACATGAGCAGACGCTCCAGTTTCTCAGTGTCATGGTGAGGGAAGACACGAAGGGTCGCGCCTGATAGACGGGCACCATCGACCAAGCTGGCATGGCAGAGCTTGTCGAGGAAAACGAAGTCCGCCTTGCCCAAAATGGCTGGAATAGTTCCCACCGCGGCAGCGAAGCCGGAGGAGAAAGTCAAGGCGGCATCCGTCTGCTTGGCAGCCGCCAGGGCTTCTTCCAGCAGGCGGTGCGGCGGCAAGGTGCCACAGACGAGGCGTGCCGCGGCGGAACCCGCTCCATAGCGGCTCACGCCTTCCACGAGAGCGTCCTTTATAGCCGGGTGGCCGGCGAGGCCGAGGTAGTCGTTGGAGGCGAAGTTCCAGAGCTCCTGGCCGGAGCGTGTGACACGGGTTCCTGCCGGGGAATCCAAGGGGCGCAAGACCCGCAGCAGGTCCTGCGACTCGAGCGCGCGGAGGGTTTCGGCGGGATTGTTCATGCCTGTTGGAATACGCCGGGCTGCCCGCATCGGTGGCGGCGCGTCAAAGGTCAGGACCCGGGTGTGCCGGGACGCTCGAGTGCCCAGGCGAGGAGCTTCTCGGAGTCTTTCCAGATGTTGGGCGTGTTTGACTTGAGAACGACCACGATGGCGGAGCGGCCGTTGAGCGAACCACTGCAGATGAGGCAACGGCCCGCGGCATTGGTGGTGCCGGTCTTGAGACCATCGCAATAGGGCACGGTCTTGAGAAGCTTGTTGGTGTTCTCGATGTCGCGGGTGCGGCCGTCGTTGAAGCGGAAGGTCATCGCCTTGGTGGCGGTGAAGGAACGGATGAGCGGGCTGCGGTAGGCGGCGCGCGCGGCGATCGCCATGTCGCGGGCAGTGGAGTACTGGCCGGGCTGGGGAAGGCCGTTGGGGTTGATGAAGTTCGAGTTCCGCATGCCGAGGGAGGCGGCCTTGCGGTTCATCATATCCGAGAAGCCTTCCTGGCTGCCGCCGACATCGCGGGCAAGGGCGCGGGCGACGTCGTTGGCGCTTTTGACCATAAGGACCTTGGTCAGGTCGCGGCGGGAGTAGTTCTCACCGGGCTTCAGGCCCAGTTTGGTGGGTTCACAGGCGCCGTCGGAGGGCTCGATGATGACGGGCTTGTCGATGTTGCCGGCGTCGAGGACGCAGAGGGCGGTGACGATTTTCTGGGTGCTGGCGACGGCCCGCGGGGAGTCCGCGTTCTTGGCGTAGAGGACACGGCCGCTGACGGGGTCGATGACGATGGCGCTTTCCGCGGCCACGGGAGGCGGCGGGGCCTGGGGAATGGAGGCAACCCGGACGGGCTGACTGGTCGGGATTTCCGTGGAAGGACCGGAGGTGCCTTGGGCGCGGAGGGGCGGAGGGCTGCCACCACAGGAGGAGATTGAAGCCGCGGTGAACGCGAGGGCGACAAGCTTGACGCAAAGCTGGCGTGACATGCGTGGGATTGTCCTCAGGAACGCCGAAGGTTCAAGGCGCGAATGTCAGCGAAGGCCGAAAGTAAGGCATTTATCGTACTTCCCGTACTATTCCGGCTTCGGGGGCAGGAGGCTGCCGTCCATTTCGCCGCCCATCTCGGGAAGCACGGGCTCCTTGAAATCAACAGGGCCGCCGAAGAAGGACCACATGCTTTTCTTGCGGGTGTTTTCGAAAGCGAGGGCCTGTTCCTGGCCGGACGGCATTTCCTT
>CAXTTX010000102.1:10915-13520 GCA_964247045.1 uncultured Verrucomicrobiales bacterium
GAACCAGTTTTGGAGGCCGTGTTCTTGACGAAATCCACGGAGCTTTTGCCAAAGGAGGCGGTGCTTTTTCCGACCTTGCTGACGGTCGCGCAGGAGGGCGCGAGGGCGAGGGTAAGCGCGAGGGCAGGTAGGATAATGAACCGGGACATGGCGGCTTTGGGTTACGGGGGAGAGGAAGCGAACTTAGCACGAATCGTGATCGTGTCCACCCTTCGTTGATGGCTGAAATGTCAGGAAAAGTTGCTAGTGCCGAGTGATCAGTGATCAGAGAATGAAGGGTTATCGGGGGAGGAGGACAAGGAAGTTGCGGACGGGTTTGTTCCAGATGGGGCGGTGGGTGAGCGGGCCGCCGGAGATGCTGCCGGAGATCCAGAGGTCGGAGGAACGGCCGCCGTCGAAATTGAGGCCGTGGCGGACGGGCCAGCCTGCCGGGCTGGAGGCGGCGAGGGATTGGGAGAGTTCAGCGAGGGAGCAGGGGGCGGTGCAGCCGAGCCACCAGCGGGTGGCACCGTCCCAGAGGATGAGAGTGCGGGCGCTGGTCTTGGCGGGATCGAGGCCGGAGACGGGTTTGCCGTGGTCGATGAGCATGGGGCCGGCTTGGATGAGTTCGCGGGTGGCCGAGGCTGCGGTGCGGCCGAGGTTATCGCGGCGGGCGATGGCCGGGGTGCCGGAGGTGGATTCATACCAGACGCCGCTGCCGAGGGATGAGGCGGAGTTCCAGGAACCGGAAGGCTTCCCTCGGGAGACGACGAGGCCGAGTGGAGCCCCCGCCGGGGTGAAGAAGCTGGCATTGGTGGCGGCAAGGCCGCCGAGGGATTGGGCGGCGGTGGCCGAGTCGGGGAAACGGGAGCCGGGGCCATTGGGTTGATCGAGGACGGCGAGGCGGTGGGTGCGGGAATCGAAGGAGACACCCTCGAAGCGAATGCCGGAGATTTCGCGGGTGGCCAGGCGAGGAGCGGAGAGAGGGGAGGAGGGAGTGGTTGAGGCAGCAGGAGAAGGAAGGGGCGACGGGGTTGAGAGGGTGGGTGGAGTTGAAGCCTGTGGATGAGAAGCGAGGCGAGCGGGCTTGGCAGGATAGCAGGCGGTGAGGGCGAGTGCGAGAAGGAGGATGAAGAGAGCGGAAGGGGTGGCAGGGGAAGGAAGGCGCATGGGATGGTGGAGATATTCTAGCAGGGCGGCGGCAGGTTTCCACCAAGTTCGCGCGTGCCAATATGGAGAGCCGCAGGACGCCAGAGCTCAATGCCCAGGAGATGGAAAAGGAAGAGCAGGTGGACGCGCCAGCCACGGGGAAGAGGAAGAGCATGGACGAGGACGTCCATGCCCCGTGGGGTCCGGGGCATGGAGTTTGGGAAATTCGGGTTGGGGAAGGAGATTCTGGGGGCGATCCAGAAGGCGGGGTATGTGCGGCCGACGCCGGTGCAGGCGGCGGCGATCCCGAAGGTGATGCGGGGGGAGGATTTGATCGGGATCGCGCAGACGGGGACGGGGAAGACGGCGGCATTCGTGCTGCCGATGTTGCAGAGGTTTTGTTATGGGGAATCGGGAGTTGAGAGCCGGGAGTTGAGAGAGGGGGGGAAGAGTGGAGATGTGAGGCGGGAGGGAAAGCACGGGAAATGGGGGGGGCGTGGGGCGAATTGGCGGCCGGTGCGGGGGCTGATTCTGGCACCGACGCGGGAGCTGGCGTTGCAGATCATGGAGAACATCCGGATCTATGGGGCGAGCCTGCCGCTGCGGGTGGCGGCGATTTTCGGCGGGGTGGAGGAGGCGGCGCAGATCAAGGCGCTGGCGAAGGGGGTGGATATCGTGGTGGCGACGCCGGGGCGGCTGATGGATCTGCTGGAGAAGGAGAAGACGGATTTCGAGGAGCTGGAAACGCTGGTGCTGGATGAGGCGGACCGGATGCTGCACATGGGTTTCCTGCCGGACATCGAGAAGATCGTGGCGGTGCTGCCGAAGCGGCGGCAGACGCTGATGTTTTCGGCGACGTTTCCGAAGGAGGTGGAGTCGTTGGCGCGGCGGTTCCAGTATCATCCGAAGATGGTGCAGATCGGGGGGAGGACGAATGCGGCGGAGACGGTGAAGCAGGAGGTTCACGAGGTGCCACAGCACCTGAAGACGCCGCTGCTGGTGGAGCTGCTGAAGCAGCCGGGGTTCACTCGGGTGCTGGTGTTCGTGAGGATGAAGGACGGGGCGAACCGGTTGACGGCGGCGTTGCAAGAGGCGGGGGTGAGGGTGGTGAGGTTGCATTCGAGCAGAAGCCAGGAGCAGCGGCTGAAGGCGCTGCAGGATTTCAAGGACGGGAAGGTGCAGGTGCTGGTGGCGACGGATATCGTGGCGCGGGGGATCGATATCGAGGGGGTGAGCCAGGTGGTGAATTATGATTTCCCGGTGAACCCGGAGGACTACGTGCACCGGATCGGGCGGACGGGGCGGGCGGAGCAGGAGGGGGTGGCGATCAGTTTCGTGCCGAAGGATGATTTGAATTTGTTAGGGATCACCGAGATGGCGATCGGGCAGAGGCTGGAGAAGCGGAGGTTGAGGGGATTTGATTATTTCGCGCCGATGCCGAGGTTCGTGCCAGGGGCTCCGGTGGCGAAGAAGGATT
>CAXTTX010000103.1:0-13289 GCA_964247045.1 uncultured Verrucomicrobiales bacterium
TGGCCTTGATGAAATCCTGGTCCGCGAAGGAAAGCTTCGTCTGCGGGAAAGTGCTGAGCTTGCCGCTCCGCAGCCGGAGGGTGACATCGCTGCCCTCCGCCTTCACGAGTTCGGCATCGATCTTGACGCCATCCGTATTCGTCCAGGAGCGGAACTCGGCATGGAGGGGAAGGGTAAGGAACGAAGTGGTGAAGATGAGGCTGGAAATCGTCCTTTTCATAATGCTGGCTTATTTGCCTTTTTCCGCCCGGAAAACAAGGCTTTTCGCCGGGGTCAAGGAGGCCCGCACCGCCCGACGCATCTTGGCCGACAGCTTCTTCCCGAGATTCGCACCCTCAATACACGTCCCGCAGGTAGCGCTTCTCCTTCTTGAGTTGGGAGACGAACTCCGCGGCTTGTTCCGGCGTACGCTTGCCGTGGACTTCGGCGACTTTCAGCAGCGCCACGTCCACATCCTTCGCCATGCGCGAGGCATCTCCGCAGACATAAAAGGCCGCGCCCTTTTCCAGCCAGGCCCAGAGTTCCGCGCCGTTCTGCTCCATCAGGTTCTGGACATAGACCTTCTCCTTCTGGTCGCGTGACCACGCGAGGTCGAGCTTCGTGAGCGAACCATCCGCCTGATAGGCCTCGAGCTCATCCTGATAGAGGAAATCCGTCTTGCTGTAGGGGTTGCCGAAGAAAAGCCAGTTGCGGCCTTTCGCCGCCGTGACCTTGCGCTCTTCCAGGAAGGCGCGGAAAGGCGCGATTCCGGTGCCGGGTCCCACCATGATCACATCCGTATCGCCGTTCGCGGGCAGGCGGAAGGCCTTGTTCGTGTGGACGAAGACCTTGGGCTTGGTCTCACCGGCCATGCGGTCGGAGAAGAAGGTGGAGCAAATGCCGCCGCGCTTCCGGCCGAAAGTATTGTAGCGGACAATGCCCACGCAGAGGTGGACCTCGCCGGGATGCGCCCGCGGGCTGGAGGCGATCGAATACAATCGCGGTTGCAGCTTCTTGAGCTTTGAAACGAATTCCTCGCCATCCGTGAAGTCGGCCGGGTGGTCGATCACCAGATCCACGAGGTCACGGCCCCAGCAGAAATCGTCGAAAGCCTTCTTGTCATCCGCCTGCACCAGGGAGCGCAGGAAAGGCGAGCCGCTCTTCGCCTGCCATTTCACGATCATCGACTTGTTGAGCGAGCCGATGTCATAGTGCTGGATCAGCGCGTCGCGCAGGGAAACCTCGCTGCCATCCGGCGCGGGGACACTGCCGGCCTTGAACGGCAGGTTCGCAATGATCTCGTCCACCACATCCGGCGGATTGAGCGGAAAAACGCCGAGTGCGTCGCCGACCTCGTATTCGAGATCGGAGCCATCCAGCGAAAGCGCGATATGGTGCGTTTCCTTCTGGCCCGGGCCGTTGAGATTGAAATTCCGGACAACGGGGGAGGGGAAGGGGTTGCTCTTCGAGTAACCTGTTTCCGCGGTCTCGGCGGTCTCCTCGTTCGCGGGAAAGCCTGAACTCGCGGGAGTGAGGACCGAAATGACCCCCTGCGACCACTTGGCGTAAGGCTCGTCCGGATCGACGTCCACATCCACACGGTCATGGATCCGCTTCGCGCCCAATTCGGCGAGTCGCGTGTCGAACTCGATCCCGCATTTGCAGAAATCCGGGTAGCCGGTGTCGCCCAGCGCGAGCACGGAAAAGGACACGCCTTCCAGACGGGGCGCTTCCGGACCCATCAGCCAGCCGTGCAATTCGGCGGCGGAGTCCGGTGGTTCGCCGTCCCCGTAGGTGGAGGTGATGATGAGCAGGTTCTGCTCCTTCGCCAACCGCGCGCGGTCGTAGCCGGCCATGTCGTGGACTTCCGGCAGGAAATTTCCCTTTTTCAGGCTCTTCACCAGTTTCTTGGCGAGGCCTTCGGAAGTGCCGGTCTGCGAACCGTAGAGCACGGTCACCGGCACCGGGGGGCCACCCGCGGCCGCTGGCGACCCGGCTTGGCCCGCAAAGACTTGGGCGAGGAAATCGTTCAGCCATGCGCGTTGTTCCGCGTTGAACGGCGCGTCATCGGGAATGTGAATCTGGAAGGCCATTGCGAGGAAAACTTCTGCCCCGGGCGGGCGGCGGAACGTGTGCGGAGAGGGCGCGCGTTTCAAGCCTGTTTCGTGCCAAATGCGCGAATCGCCGCCTCACGAATATTTAAGATCCCGCGAGGGGTCCAATTCGTAGTCCAGCGTGAAACTGTCGCTCGTCCGCGGCTTGATGGTTTTCTCCATCAGCTTGAGGTAGAAGGAGTCCTCATGGATGATCCGGAGCTTCTCCAGCGAGTCCGCCTCGACGGAGAAAAAGAACTGCCACTTCGACTCCGGATCGATGTTTCGCCCGGATTTCACCCCCAGCACCTCGGGAATCTTGAGCAACAAGCTGCGGCTGGTCCGCACCAGTTCCTCCATCGTGGTTTGATCCGACCCGGGCTTGAGCTGGAAATAAACGACGTGGTGGATCATCGGCCGGCCCTTACGACTTCCAGTTCAGCGCACCCTTTTTGAGCGCATAGACGTAGGCGAAAACCAAGATGCCGACGAACCCCGCCATGCTCAGCAGCGCGGTTGCCCCGGTGGCCGCCAGGTCGCGGAACTGCACGGCCCACGGATACATGAACACCACCTCGATGTCGAAGATCACGAACAGCATCGCGACCAGGTAGAATTTCACCGAAAACCGCGGCGCACCGTCACCGATCGGCAGCATGCCGCACTCGTAGGCGCTGTCCTTCGTCGCGTTGCGCTTGGCGGAGCGGCCGAAAACGACGCTCGCCGTCAGCGTGGAAACGGCGAATCCGAGCGCGATCAGGACTTGGAAAAAAACGGGAAGGTAATCGACAGGCATGGGACGGCGGGGTGCACGGCCATCCTTACCCGCCGCGCCCGGAAATGAGTAGGAAAAAACGGCGCAAAAAAAACCCGCGCCCCGGGAGAGGCGCGGGTCTCATTGAATCACACACGCGGATCAAGCGTCGTCTTGGGCGGCTGCCTCCTGGGCGGCCGCATAGGCGCTGGATGCTTCATGCACACGGGCCGTGCCCTTGTATTCCTTGCCGATTTTTTCGACGAGGCCACGGGTCACGAGATTTTGAAGTTTCTCATAGGCACGCAGGCGAAGCATCTCTTCCCCACCGCTCACGGCATTGCGAACTTTCAGATTGGCAAAAACGCGCTCGAAGAGATCGTTGAAACCGAACACCTTCTTTTCAGAAAGGACGTTGCAGAGTTCGTCAGTGACATGGTCTGGAAGACGGCGTGAGAACCGGGTACGTTTCGTGGTAATTGCCATAGCGGGGTGAGCATACACGGCTTCACCACAAAAGCGAATCCAAAAATGGGAAGCTTATACGAAACCGCATAAATTATTATGCAAGTACTTATTTTGAATTTGTTCGGTATTTCAACCCATGGCTCGGCGGTGCGGGTCTGGATTGCCAGCTTGACAGGAGGAATTTTTCCCGCACTCTCCGCGTCCCGCCGCGTCGGAAACGCGCCAGGACTCTCATAATCGCCATGAAAAAGGATCTTCATCCGAAATACAATCCGGTCGTCTTCGTTGATATGACCTCCGGCAAGCGTTTCATCTCCCGTTCGACCAAGACTTCCGAGAAGAAGGAAACGATCGACGGCGTGGAACATAGCGTGATCTCGATCGGCATCACGTCCGACACGCACCCGTTCTTCACCGGTTTGGCCCAGTTCGTGGACACCGAGGGACGGATCGACAAATTCCAGAAGCGTTTCGGTGCCGTCCGCCGCGTCGGCAAGCCGAAGCTGGACTGATTCCAGTCCCGGTTTCCCCAATTTCACCGAAACACCCGGCCGCCTCCTTGGCAGCCGGGTTTTTCGCGTTTCGACCTCTTCGTTCGTTGTGTTCCGCCTTCAGGCGGTCTTGGGGAGCTGACTTTCCCGAAACAGAGGCCTTTCAAGGTTGATCCGGGCTTGATCTCCCCACCTCCTGAAGGCGGAACTACGAGCCCTTGGCAGACGTCCGGCAGCACGGGGAACGCCGGAATCAACCCAGCTCCCCAAACCCATCCACCAGATAATCCGCCCCCGCCGCGACCAGATCCTCCCTTGGAAAAGTCGTCGTCAGAGCGATCACCACACACCCGGCTGCCTTCCCGGACAGCACGCCATTGATCGAATCCTCGATGACAAGGCATTCCCCCGGAGCCAGCCCGAGCCGTTCCGCGGTGATCAGATACGGTTCCGGATCCGGCTTGCCCCGGTGGATATCCTGGCCCGTGACGATGGTATCGAAAAACGGCCCGAAACCGAAGGTCTCGAAAGCCTGCTGCTGCGTGGCCCGGGTGGCGGACGTCGTGAGTCCATGCTTGCGGCCCGCCGCGTGGCTCTCTTGGACGAACTCCATTGCCCCATCCACCAGGCGGATGTGCTCGAACAAACCGGCGAAAATCGCCACCTTCCGCAGGATGATCTCCTCCGCCGACCAGGTCGTGGCGGGGTAAATCTCCAGCAGCCGCGCCGCCATCGTCTTTTCCGGCGCGCCCTTGAAGGAGAAAAGCAGCTCCCGGTCCGCGATGGGACACCCCAGTTCCGCGCTCAGGGCAACGATTGCCTCTTCATGAAGCGGCTCGGAATCGATCAGAACACCGTCCATGTCGAAGAGGATGCCGCGGGCGGCGGCAAGGGCAGTGAGGAGGGCGGGCTCGGACATGCCCCAAGCTCGCCGGATTTCGCCGGCGGTCCAATGCGTTCTGCATGCCGCGTATCCGCTCGGGGGCGTTTTACTTGCCTCGCGGGCTCCGCTTGCCATGGTTCCGCCGTGCTCGCGAAACGAATCATTCCCTGCCTGGACGTCACCGACGGCCGCGTGGTCAAAGGCGTCAACTTCGTCGATCTGATCGATGCCGGCGACCCGGTGGAATGCGCGATCGCCTACAACCTGCAACAGGCGGACGAACTCGTTTTCCTCGACATCACCGCGTCCTCCGACAACCGGAACACGATGGTGGATGTCGTCCGCCGTACCGCGGAGAAATGCTTCATTCCTCTGACGGTGGGAGGCGGCATCCGCTCGGTGGAAAACATGCGGGAGATGCTGCTGGCCGGCGCGGACAAGGTCGGAGTGAACACTTCCGCCGTGACCAATCCCGGTCTGGTGGACGCCGGCGCGAAGGCCTTCGGCAGCCAGTGCATCGTGGTCGCCATTGACGCGAAGCGCGAGGGGCCGGGCAAGTGGGGCGTTTACACCCACGGCGGCCGGACACCCGTCGGACTCGACGCGGTGGAATGGGCGAAGGAAGTCTGGCGCCGCGGCGCGGGCGAGATTCTCCTCACCAGCATGGACTCGGACGGCACCCAAGCCGGTTATGATATCGAGCTCACCGCCGCGGTTTCCTCCGCCATCGGCATCCCAGTGATTGCCAGCGGCGGCGCGGGAAATCTCGACCACATGGTGGACGTGCTGGATGCCGGCAAGGCGGACGCCGTTCTTGCCGCCAGTATCTTCCACTTCGGCAAATACACCGTCGGCGAGGCGAAACGCCATTTTGCCGAGCGCGGCGTGCCGGTTAGGCCTGTGGTTTAGTGAAGCAGCGGAGACTCTCTCCCGCCACCACACGATATGAAGATCGCCTGCCTGATATTCATTTCCGTGATCGTGCTGGTCAATGTGATCGCCGGGTTGAGACAAGCCTGGATCCTCTTCCGGAAGAAGATCTATCAGTGCCCCGGCAGGATCGTGGCCTCCAGAATCGGAGGTGCTTTGGAGCAGCAAGACGGCGACAACAAGCTGAACATGTTCTGGCCCGAGGTGGAATACGAATACGAACCCGCCGGCCCGAGAATGACGGGGAACCGGATTTCCCTGGCCTTTGTCAAAACATCCGTGCGGGCCGGGATTGAGAGGCAGATCGCCGCTTATCCGGTGGGGGACACCGTGAGGGTCTTCTACAACGCGGACGATGTCACGGAAGCCTACCTGAAAGATCCCAGGAAACACATTTGGACTTCATTGGCCTGGGCCTTCGGAATGGTCGTTTTTGGCGTGCTGATGAATTGGATGATTTGGACATGGGTGCCGTAAGGCGGGCCTTCCGGTGATTCTCCGGACGGGGGATTCTCATGCTGCCTATGGTGCAATAATCCTGAACTAACCGAATCTTCGAATCAAACGATTCTGGATGTTCGCCGGATCCGTAGCAAATTTGTCGCGTCGCCGGGCAAATTACTTATATACGAGGGCGTCGGAATGAGCTACACGGGATTGTTTCTAACGAGGATCTCCGCCGGTGATTTCCACCGGCGGAATATTTGTTAGAGGCGGAAACTTCATCCCCCTGAAAAAGAAGATCTGATAGCCCCCGGAGCCATCGCCATGGTTTTTGATCGTTCGAGCGACGAAAGCCATCGATTGCGCCGGTTCTCCCAACCCTCCCGTCCAAAATTCTCCCATGAACCGCCAAATCCAAACCGCCGCGCGGCGGAATTTCCGCGCTTCCCTTACCGCCGCATTTTCCCTGGCCGCGGCCCTTCCCTGTTTCGGAGCTTCCGAAATCAGCAAAAACGGCAGCTTCGAGTCCGACTTCGCCAACTGGTCGGCGTCCGGCAATGTCCGCGTGCAGCCGGCCCCGCCACCGCTGGTGGCCTACTCGGTCAAGAACGGAGCCAGGTCGGTTGCCTTCAATGCCGGGAACACCGCGCCGAACGGCGTCCTGGCACAAGTGCTGGCGACGGTTCCGGGGCAGCTCTATTCCGTCACCTTCGAGATGGGCGTGCTGGGTTATAATACCTCCGCGCAGAGCCTCGAAGTCTCGGTAACGGGAAGCGCGCCACAGCTATACAGCATGGACGGCACGGGCTTGGGTTTCGGCGGCTGGCGTTACCAGAGCTTCAACTTCACCGCCACGGCCGCAACGACGCAACTCACCTTCCGTGATCGCTCGACGGTCACCGCCGGCATCGATTTGCTGCTGGATGTCGTCAGCGTGCTGCCGCCCTTCTCCAATGGCGGCTTTGAAAGCCCGGCTCCCACCTGGACCGCCACCGGCAATGCCAGGATCATCGCCACGCCGCTCTACCAACCGACGGAAGGCAAGGCGGTCGCGAATTTCAACGCGGGCAACAGCGCGCCCAATGGCACCCTTTCCCAGGGATTCTCCACCATTCCGGGCCGCGACTATGTCGTCATCTTTGATCTCGGTGCCTTCTCCTACGTCAACCAGGAACAAAAGGTGGAAGTGCGGGTCGAGTCCGCGAGCAGCTTGGTAACCGAGGTGTTCACGGTGCAAGGCCAGTCCGGAGGCAATACCCGCTGGGAACCCAAGACCTTCGCTTTCGACGCGCGCCAACCCTCCGCGGTATTGACTTTCAAGGATGTTTCCACGGCGACTTCCTCGATCGACCTCCTGGTGGACAATGTGAAAGTGGTGGAAGTTCCCCCGGGATTTGTCCTCATCTCTCCGGGCACGTCCATCATCGGGCGCCCTGCCGATGATCCCGGATCCTTCAACAAGACGCGGCGTTCCGTAACCTTCAAAAACTACCTCCTGGCCGAGTCCACCGAAGTGACATGGAGCGAATGGCAGCAGTACCGTGTCCTGGCCCAGTCGCGCGGTTACAACGACATCGCGGCGGGAAGAAATGGCGGCAACGGCAGTCCGGATGGAACCCACCCGGTGACGGAAGTCTCATACTGGGATGTCCTGAAATGGTGCAACCTCAGGAGCGAGGTGGATGGGTTGAAACCGGTCTATTATACATCGCCGGGCTTCGGCGCGGCCAACGTGCTGAGGAACGGCTCGCCCGAACCATACGCGGACTGGAAAGCGGACGGCTATCGCCTGCCAACCGAAGCCGAATGGGAGAACCTCTGCCGCGCGGGAAGCACCACGGAGTATTTCAACGGTCCGGTTGCCCCGGTTTCCGGTGGCTTGGACGCAACGCTCGATATCTCCGGCTGGTATTTCGCCAACAGTGGTGGAAACACTCACTCCGTGGCCACGAAGATCCCGAATGCGTGGGGGCTGTACGATACCCACGGTAATGTCTGGGAATGGTGTTGGGATCGTTTCGACGATATGGATTATCCACCCGGCCCTCTCACCGATCCTCATGGACCCACGGTCGGAACCGACCGGATGATCCGCGGCGGCGCTTACATCATGATAGCTTATTGGTGTACCTCCGACTACCGTGCCTGGCACGAGAACACCTCGCGATGGAACTATCTCGGGTTCCGCCCGGTGCGCGCCGTTGTCCGCTGAGATTCCCGCGTAACGCCGCGATTCCCACCGCAAGCGGAATATCCTGCCGCTTGCGGTCGAGGGATGTCAGTGGAGGGTGTAAGCAACGCCACCTTGAGTTCCAGGAGAACGGCTTCTTCAGTCCCGCAGGGACGACCGATAGTAGCCCAGCCATTCATGGCTGGGTTTATTGGCTCATTCCCATCCTGAGTCCCGCTAGGGACGGCAGAACCGCTGCAATCAGGTCACTCCTCAATCCGAAGACTCTTGAGCACCAAAGGTGCGGGCATAAGACAGCCCATGGCAACACCATGGGTAACGGAACAAGTCAGGCTCCCTTCCTTGCCTTTTTGTCGTTATCCCCCCAGCGACTCCAGCGCCTCTCCAATCCCCACATCCTGCCGCTTTCGGTCCACAAAGAAACTCACCTTCTCATACCCGGCGTCCAGCAACAGATTCAACGCCACCACATACCCGTCACCCACCCGCTCCGGCACGTGCGCATCCGCGCCGATAACCACCGGAATACCCCGCTCGCACATGAGCTTCAATTGCGACGGCGACGGATTCATCTCCGGCAACGCCTTCTGGACGCCACTCGTGTTCAACTCCATTGCCACCCCGGTCGCCGCGATGCGATCCAGTGCTTTCTCCACAAAGGGCTGCATCCGTTTGAAATCCCACTCCTCCGGCGACTCGTTCTTGATCAAATCCGGGTGCGACAGCGTGTCGAAAAGACCGCTTTCCGCCGATTGCGCGAGGTGATCGTAATACAATTCCTGATAGCTGTGCGTGTCTCCGGGATAGAACAGCGCCCGGTAGTCCCGCACCTGATAGTGAATCGACCCGAGCACGTGGCTCAGCGGCACCCGCGCGTGCAGATCCACCAGCCACGGCTCCACCCCCGGATAGAAATCACTCTCCAGGCCCAGCCTCACATCCAGCCGTCCTTTGAAGTTCTCCCTCGTGGCCGCGATCATGTCCACGTATTGGTCGAACTGCTCCGGCCGCATCCGCACGCTGGCGGAGAATCCATCCGGCAGGGGACAGTGACAGGTGAAGGTGATGCCCTTGAAACCCCGCGCCAGCGCAACCGCCGCGTATTCATCCGGCATGCCGTAGGCATGCTTGCACAACGGCGTGTGGCAGTGGGACTCGTAGAGAACCGGGCCGCTCATCATTACTTTCCGTTTCCGGCCTCCAGCATCGCCCGGAAGCGCGGCAGGATCTTCTGATAGAGGGAGTTCTTGCCACCGCGGGCAAGCTGGACGGCGATGAGTTCCGCGGGTGTCACCGGATCGGCCGGCGACAGCGAGGTCGCCTTGTAGGCGTCCGTCTGGATCATGCGCTCGATGTGGGAGGCCTCCGCCTTCTGGCTCACCTGGATGGTGACGCCGGGCGCGTGGATGGCCAGCAGCCCCAGCGGCGGTCCTGCCGGATCTTCCTTCATCTCGACCGGGATTTCCACGCCTCCGGAGGAAACAAAACAAAACCCACCGGCAACACTCTTGTCCTTCCATCCCGCCTGAACGGCCAGCCATGCCAGCACTTGCAGCGCCGTGTTGCGGTGCGCCGGATGGTAAACGACCTCGATCCGGTTGATCGCTGGCAACGCGCCTTGCGCCGCCGGATCGTCGAACAAACTGGCGATGCCAACGCGGAACTGCCAGGAGCGCGTCCACGCGTGGTCCTGGATTACCAATTCCCTGTTGGCCTGCGAGGTTTCCTCGATCATCCGGAACGAAGCGCTTGGATCCGTCCAGCCGGAGCTGTCCACGATGAAACGGTCCATCACGCTCACCAGCCGCTCGGTCAGGATTTCCGAAAGCTCGCCCTGCCACCAGAAGACCAGCGGCAGGTCCGAGTTGAGGTGTGAGAAGACCGTGTTGCGGAAACGGCCCGTCACCTTGCCCGTCAGAAAAAACGCGATCTGCTCGCAGCAGATGGACTTGCGGCCGTCCGCGAGGTGGCAATGCGCGGTGATCCACGCCCGCAGGCTCGGCCGAGGCTCATCCCGGTCGATGTTGACCAGAATCGCCCGGCAAGCGTGCTCACGCGTCAGATCGCGGACGATTTCGGAGTTTTCGACCAGAGAGCCCTTCTTCTCCGAATACACCACCAGATTCATCAAAGAGGCGTTGGTCTGCGCCTCGTCTTCCTCCCAGAGTTTCCGCAACTCGGGTTCGATTTGCGAAATGGGAACCTCGATTCCCAACGCGGGACAGGTTTCAGGAATGGCAGTCGCGGCAGACATGGCTTGTGAAGATGGGACGGTTATGCGCCGGTTTCAAGCGGTCACAGCCTGCGCCACTGGTTCCCGTCCTGCTTGAGAAGTTCGTCCGCTTCCTTCGGTCCCCAGGAACCGGCGACAAACTCCGCCATCGGTGGCGGCGTGTCGGACTCGTGCCACGCGTGCTCAATGTGGTCGATGAACTTCCAGGCCTCTTCCACCTCGTCGCGACGGGCAAAGAGGGTGGCATCACCCGCGATGGCATCCAGCAGCAGCCGCTCGTAGGCTTCCGGGCTGCCCTTGCCAAAGCTCGTGGAGTAATGGAAATCCATCTTCACCGGTTCCAGCCGCAAGCTGGTGCCTGGAATTTTGGAAACCATGCGCAGTGAAATTCCCTCGTCCGGCTGGATGCGGATCACCAGCACGTTGCCGCCCGGGACGCCACCCGGCAGCGCGTTGAAGAGCACACACGGCGCGTCCTTGAAGTGTACGGAAATCTCCGTGGACTTCTTCGGCAGGCGCTTGCCCATCCGGATGTAAAAAGGCACGCCGCTCCACCGCCAGGTATCGATCAGCAGGCGCACCGCCACGTAAGCCTCGGTATCGGATGTCGGGCTCACGCGGTCCTCCTCGCGATAGCCGGGAACCTCGGTCCCATCGACATGGCCTGCCGTGTATTGCGCGCGGACGACGTTCTTCGCGACCTTCTCCGGCGTGTCCCACTGCCGCAGCGAGCGGATGACCTTCACCTTCTCGTCGCGGACTCCATCCGCGGAGAGATCCGTCGGCGGTTCCATCGCCACCAAACTCAGCAGCTGGAGCAGGTGGTTTTGCACCATGTCCCGCAACGCGCCGGATTTCTCATAATAGCCGCCGCGGCCGCCTTCCATACCCAGGTTTTCCGAACAGGTGATCTGGAGGTGGCTGATGTATTTGCTGTTCCACAGCGGTTCGAAAATCGAGTTCGCGAAACGCAGCACCATCAGGTTTTGCGCCGTTTCCTTGCCCAGATAATGGTCGATCCGGTAGGTGTCGCTCTCGTGGAAGGTTTCGTTCACCACCTGGTTCAGGTGCTTCGCCGTCTTCAGGTCCGTGCCGAAGGGCTTCTCCACGATCACCCGTGACCAGCAGCCCTCTTTCGCCTCATTAAGTCCCGCACCTTTCAGGTGGATCAAAATCTCATCGAAAAACTCCGGCGCGGACGCGATGTAGAACAACCGGTTGCCCTTGCCTCCGTGCTCCTTGTCGATGGTATCCAACTTGTCAGCCAGACTTTTGTAACCGGCCGCATCGGTGAATTCCGAGGTATGATAGCTTACCGTTTCAATGAAAGGCTTCCAGATCGCGTCGTTGTGCCCGGAACGGGAAACCTTCTTGTTCAGCTCCTCCAGACCGGTGCGGAACTCTTCGTCCGACTTCTCCCGGCGGGCGAAACCGATGATCTTCACCCCCGTCGGCAATTCACCGTCCACCGCCAGATTGTAGAGCGCGGGGATCAGCTTGCGGTGGGTGAGGTCTCCGGTCGCTCCGAAGATGACAATGCTGCAAGGCTCGGCACGCGAGCGGGAGACCAGATCTTCTCGAAACGGATTCATGGGGTGAAGCAGGGAGGTTGGAACGGTGAGGCGGGAACAGAATCGAAAGCAGACGCCGGACCGGATCTTTCTCCCGGCTCCCCACTCCCTGCTCCCGGCTCAAATTACCACGGCAGCGGGAACGCGCGGTTGAAGGCGAATACCCGCTCGCGGATCGCGTGCAGCTTCGCGAGATTCGTGTGATCCGACAAGGCTTCGTCGATGAAATCCGCCACCTGTTCCACATCAGTTTCCCTCATGCCGCGGGTCGTCACGGCTGGCGTGCCGATCCGGATACCGCTGGGCTTCATCGGGCTGCCCGTGTCGAAGGGGATGCCGTTCTTGTTCACCGTGATGCCCGCCTCGTCCAGCGCGTGGGAGGCCTCGGTCCCGTTCAGGTTCTTGTTCCGCAGGTCCACCAGCATCACGTGGTTGTCCGTGCCCCCGGAACAGATCCGGAATCCATGCCCGGTCAGCCGGGCGGCGATCGCTTGCGCGTTCTTCACCACCTGGGCCGAGTATTCCTTGAATTCCGGCTTCAACGCCTCGCCGAAGCAAATCGCCTTCGCCGCGATGACATGCATCAGCGGGCCACCCTGGATCCCCGGGAACACCTGGGAATCGATCTTCTTGGCGAATTCCTCCTTGCAGAGGATGATCCCGCCGCGCGGTCCGCGCAGCGACTTGTGGGTCGTGGAAGTCACAAAATCCGCGTGCGGAACCGGGTTCGGATGCAGGCCCGCCGCCACCAGGCCGGCGATGTGCGCCATGTCCACGAACAGGTAAGAGCCGATCTCACGCGCCAGCTTGCCCATCCGCTCGAAATCGATGATCCGCGAGTAGGCGGACGCCCCCACCGTGATCAGCGCCGGCCTCAGCGTCCGCGCCGTCTTTTCCAGCTCCGCGTAGTCGATCCTCTCGTCGTCCTTGCTCACGCCGTAGTGGGTCACATCGTAGAAACGGCCGGAGAAATTCGCCTTGTGGCCGTGGGTCAAGTGGCCGCCGTGGGCCAAGTCCATCGTGAAAATCTTGTCGCCCGGCTTCAGCACCGAGAAATAAACCGCCGTGTTCGCCTGCGAACCCGAGTGCGGTTGTACGTTCGCATGGTCCGCGCCGTAAAGCTCCTTCGCCCGGTCGATCGCCAGCTGCTCGACGACATCCACGTTCTCGCAGCCACCATACCAACGCTTGCCGGGATAGCCCTCGGCATACTTGTTCGTCAGCAGCGAGCCCTGCGCCTCCATCACCGCCG
>CAXTTX010000104.1:0-13231 GCA_964247045.1 uncultured Verrucomicrobiales bacterium
ATTGAAAACCGCGAACAACCGCGTTGCTGCGATGGAGGCGGGTGACCCGCGCGGGCGAAAGCGCCCCGGCCGCACCCTGGCGGATGGGGCACGGGGCATCGCGGAGGATTTCCGGGACGGCAAGCCGGTGAGCCCGGACGATGTCCTGCGGGCCATGCAGCCCTTCATCCGGGACATGTCCCCCATCCTGGAACGGATGCGGAACAAGGACATGCAGCGGCAGAGCGATTCCATGGCCGGGGAACTCGCCCGCAAGTATTCGCTGACGCCGGCGCAGCAGGAGTCCCTCCAGAAGTGGTTGCGCACCCGCGCGGAGGAAGAGTCGAAGCGCTATGTGGACCTGATTTCCCAGAAGGGCATCACCGCCGACGAACTGGGAAAGGCCCAGCGGGACATCCGTCTGGACGACGGATTGGACACGTTCATGGAACGCACCCTTTCCGGCGAGAAGCTCGCGGCCTTCCGTACCCAGCACATGCTGGAAAAGGTGGACCGTGTGCAGGCCGAATCGGATATGAAGGTCGAGCGGCTCAACCAGATCGTCCAACTCGACGAGACACAGCGCGGGCAGGTCTTCGGCATGATGGCACGCGGCGCACACGATTTTGAACCGGGAATGTCCTTCGAAGGCCTCGGCACGGACACCGCTCCCTTGGCGACCGGTGCGTCCCGGAACCAGGCCCTCATGGGAATCCTCAAGCCGGAACAGCGCGAGGCCTATCAGGCGGAACTCAACCGGCGGCGGGATGACGCGAGGAAAAGCCTCGCCGAGATGGGCCTCAGCTTGCCGGACGGCGCGAATTTCGATCCACTGGATTTCTAACCATCCATGGAAGCCATTCCCGCCATCGACATCCGCTTCCTCCGCGTGGACTACGGCGACTTCGTCGCGGTGGATGATCTCACGCTGAAGGTGCCGCATGGTGAGGTCTTCGGACTGGTCGGGCCGAACGGCGCGGGCAAGACGAGCACCTTCAAGGTGCTTGCGACCTTGCTGGAACCGACCTATGGCGAGGTGATCCTCAGCGGGGTCGACGTGCTGGAGGACATCGAAACCGCGCGGCGGGTCATCGGCTACATGCCAGACCTCGCGCCCGTGCCCTCCGACCTGAAAGTGTGGGAATTCCTGGAGTTTCACGCGTCCGCCTATGGTCTTGGCACGCGCGCGCAACGGCGCGACCGCGTCGCCCAGTGCCTGGAGGAAGTCGATCTAACCAAGCAGCGGGGCAAGTGGTGCAAGGAACTCTCCCGCGGCCAGACCCAGCGGGTGGTGTTGGCGAAAACGCTGCTCCACCGGCCGCGTGTCCTCATTCTCGATGAACCGGCCAGCGGCCTCGACCCCTTGGCCCGGCGCGATCTTCGTCAAGCCCTGCGCCGTCTCGCGGACACGGGGGCCACGGTGTTTGTCAGCTCGCACATTCTCAGCGAACTCGCGGAGATGTGTTCCTCGCTGTGCGTGATGAACCGCGGCAAGCTGCTTGCCTCCGGCACCGCACAGGAGGTCCGTGACCAGCTCGGCAGCAATGAAAGGACCCTCACCGTCACCCTCCTGAACGGCCAGGAACAGGCCGCCTCGTGGTTGCGAGCCCAGCCGCTCGTCCACCGTCTTTCCGTGACGGGTCCTCAGGTGGTCTTCGGCTTCAACGGCAGCGACGACGCGCAGGCGGATCTGATGGAAGGACTCATCCGCTCCGGCGCGCGTGTGCGGACCTTTGAGGAAAAGCGCTCTTCCTTCGAGGACATCCTCGTCGAGGTCGCGGAAAGCAACAGGAAATCATGAGCTCCCCCGACACGGCATCCACTGGAGTTTCACCCACCCGCCACGTCGGCTGGAAGGTTTGGGAGAATCCGATCTTCCGCCGCTATTGCCGCTCGCGTCTGCGGCCGCACGGATTGGGCGTGGCGATTCTCATCACCGTGCTGATCGCAGGTTTCCTTTTCGGCATGTCCCGCTCGGTGGGATTGAATCGCTCGCACCTCGAGATGGCGGACGCGGAACGGGCGGCGATCATCCCGCTGCTGATCTTCCAAGGCGTCATCCTGTTCATTCTCGGCACCGCGCAGGTTTCCGGCGGCATGACCACCGAGAAGGACGAGGGCGTGATTGACTACCAGCGTCTCATTCCGATGACTCCCCTCGCAAAGGCGCTGGGCTATCTCTTCGGTTTGCCGGTGCGGGAGTACGTGATGTTTGCCGTCACCCTGCCGTTCACGGCATGGGCCGTGTGGCGCGGCGGGGTTTCGCCCTCGGTCTGGTTGCCACTCTACGGGGTCTTCCTCACCTCCGCGTTGACCTATCACCTGACAGGCTTGGTGACGGGAACGATCGTGAAGAACCGGCGCTGGGCCTTCCTCATCTCCATCGGCCTGGTCTTCTGTCTCTACACGGTGGTGCCGCAGGCCGCGAAGTTCGGCCTGGTGTTTTTCAAGTATCTCTCCATCACGCCAGTCCTCGAGGAAAGCTTGCCCGGCATCCTGCCCAAGACGGCGGGGGCGTTGGTAAAAACCGGTCAGGCGATGATGCCGAACGTGAAGTTTTTCGATCTCAGCTTTCCCGAGGCGATCTTCACGGTGTTTTGCCAAACCGGGCTGATTATCGTGTTCCTGGTGGCGATCTGCCGCGGCTGGCGCAGGGTGGAGTCGCTGCTCCTCGGCAAACTCATGGCCACCGGATTCTTTGTTTGGGTCCAGATACTTCTGTTGGGTAATGCGCTGCCCCTGATCGAGCCCGGCAATCTCTTTCCCTCACGGGAATTTTCTCGCCGGATTCTCCAAAATGACTGGCAGCCGCAGCCGGGAGAGGCACTCGTGATGTCAGGCCTATATGGCCTCGCGACCCTCATCCTTCTCGTCATCATGGCAACTGTCATCACTCCATCGGCGGAGCTCCAGGTCCGCGGTTGGCGGCGCGCGCGCAAGCATGGCAGCTCTTCGCTGCCCCTGCTTTCGGACGCCGCCACTTCCGCCGGATGGGTGTTGCTGATGGCGCTCATCGGCGCCGCGGGCTGGTTCATTTTCACCCAGGCGCTTGTCGAATCCCGGTGGTTCCCCGGCCATACGGTGCCCACCAGCGTGTTTTGGCTTTTCACGGGAGTCATGGTGTCGGCCGGTGTCGCCTTCCAGTCCTTGCTGGAGGCGAAGGGTACGCGTACGGTGTTGTTGTGTGTCATCCTCATCGGCGTCGCGCCGATCATGGTGGGCGCGGTGTTGGGGGCCACCAGCGACCGCCTGATTCCGGCCGCCTGCTGGCTTTTCGGAATTTCCCCTGCCAGCGGACCGGTCTATGCGGCGGCGAGCCAGCTTTCCCTCAGCGAACTGCCCCCCAACCTCGCGCGGTCGGTGCCACGGGCGTTCTACTTCTGGCAAGGCGTCTATTTCCTAACCGCGCTGTGGTTGCTGATCCGCCTGCGCGGTGCGCGCAAGGCCATCGCCGGTTCCGCTGTTGTCCACGAAACAACACCTCAACCACCTGTCTGATCGGTGCGCTTCAGGCAAGGGCCAGTGCCCCACCCTCGCAGAACTTCTCCTGCCCGAACAGCGGGATATGGTGTCCGAAGGCGTGCGCCATGCTCATCCAAAGCCGGTTGTGTGCCACCTTGTCGAACCGCATCGCCTGCCCCGTCTTGAAGCCAAGTCCGCCACCTAGCAGAACAAAAGGAATGTTATCCAGGCTATGGTTGTTTCCTTTACCCAGTTCATTGGTCCACACGATCGTCGTGTGATCCAGCATCGTGCCTTGTCCGCCTGGCTCTGGAATGGAATCCAGTTTCTTCGCCAGATAGGCCAGTTGCTCGCAAAGCCAGATGTTGATCTTCACCAGCTTTTCCTGTGCGTCCGCGTTGCTGTCCGGCTCGTGCGACAGGTGATGGTGATCGTCATGGACATCCAGCCAGCGCATGCGGGCCTGTCCCACGCTGTTGGTGTATTGCAGCGTTGCCACGCGTGCCATGCCGTTGGCAAACGCGTTCACCAGCAAATCCGCCTGCATGTTGCTGATCTTCGGAATGCCATCGTTGTCGAGCGCCACGCCGGGTTCCAATGCGGGCGGCGGGAACATCAGGTTCGCCGTGCCCGCGCTTTGCAGGTCCTTCTCCATCTCACGCACGAAGGTTGCGTGCTGGTCTAGCAAACTCTTTTCCTCGCGGTCTACCTTCGCCGCGATCGTTTTCAAATCTTCCCGCACCTCGTCGAGCACGCTGCCCAGGTTCTCGCGGTCCTTCACGCTGCCGTAGAGTTTCTCGAACAAGGAATACGGATCACTGTTAGGGGCCAGCGGCTGGTTCGGTCCCGTGTAGGATTCGCGGGTCCACGGATCCGCGCGGTTTGGCACCGCCACCCCGACTTCCAGCGAGCCGAAGCGCGTCGCCGTTTCCGGCCGTGCCTGCAGGAAGTTCCGGATCTCCTGGTCGATCGAAATATTCCTCGCCCATCCTGCCGGCTTGTCGCTGCCGCCCTGGATGTTGCCCGGCAACAGCTCATCCGCTGTTAGAAGACAACTGATGCCCCGCATGTGGCCGTCGCCATCACCGCGGATCTTGTTGCACACGCCATTCAGCGTCATCAGGCGGCTCTTGAACGGCTCCAGCGGCGCGAGGATGCGCTTCAGCTTGAAGTCCGGCCCCGTTTCATCCGGCCAGAACTCCGTCGGAATCGTCCCGTTCGGCGTGAACAGGAAAATAATCCGTTGCATGTTCGCACCGGGTCCCGCCTGGGCCAGTGAGGGCAAGGCCGGGAGGAACGGCAGCGCGGCGGCGGACAATCCGAGCTGGCGGAGAAAACGGCGGCGGGTCGTGAGGTTCATCGGCTTGCTTGGTCGGGGTTCGGAATGCCGTGCCTGGCGGCGAGGACATTGAGATCGGTCACGAGCTGGCGCACGTGGTAACCGGATTCCATGAAACTCTTGTCGAGGCCGGTGATCGTTTCCGGGCCATACACCAGCGGGTTCTGTTTGATGCCGTATTGGAAAAGCTGCCGGATGAACCCCCGCCGGGCCGTCGCCGAATCCAGCGCGAGTCTCGCGACATCGCGCGGTCCGTGCAGCTTCGTCAACTCGCCTTCCAGCGTGTAATAGTCGGTCTCCGGGTTGATCGGTTTGCCATCTTCCGTCGTGCGGAAGCGCCCCGCCGCGTCGAAGTTCTCCAGCGAGAACCCGAGCGGATTGATCGTCTCATGGCAGGTCATGCACGAGGCATTGCGCGTCATTTCGGAAACTTTCTCGCGCATCGTAAGCTTCGGATCGAACTTGTGGTTCTCAAACGCGATGGCCTCCGGTGGCGGCTTGAGGATGCCACCCAGCACATTCCTTGTTAGGAAAACCCCGCGGTGGATCGGCGAGGTCGTGTCCGGATGCGCCAGCCGGGAGAGCACATAGGGATGCGTCAGCACGCCGGACCGCTGCGCCGGGTCGAAGGGCACCGGTTCAAAAGCGTCCCCCTGCGGCCCGCTCGCGCCATAGAACTTCGCCATCCGGCTGTTCATCAGAATGTAATCCGCCTGCAGCAATTCACGGTAATCGGACTTCTCGCTCCACACCACCCGCTCGACGAAAAGCTCCAGCGAGCGCCGCGTGTCCGCGACCAGTGTTGCATCGAAGCCCGGGAAATTCTCCGGATCCTTCCGCAAGTCCCCTTCCGCGTCCAGCTTCAGCCAGCGTTGGAAGAACTCATTCAACTTCGCCTTCGCGCGAGGGTCGGCCGCCATCCGCTGCGCCTGCGCCTTGATCTTCTCCGGAGTGTGCAGCCGCCCTGCCTTCGCTTCTTCCAGCAGCTTCTTGTCCGGCACCGAATCCCAGATTCCTAGCGCCAGCCGCGTTGCCACCGTGAAGTCATCCTTCGTGCTTTCCAGTTCCGGATAGAGAAAGCGTGGCGATTTCAAAACCGCCATCACCGCCCGTTTCACCGCCTGCTCCGGCGTGCTGTTCTCAAAGGGCTTCTCGACGTAGATCCGCCGCGTCTCTTCCGACAACGGCCGTCGGAATGCCTGCTCCGCGAAGCTGCCGATGAATTCCTTCAGCCGGTTGATCCGCTCCGGATCATCCTCCTTCACCCCGCTGATTCTCGTCAGCCGGTTCAGCACCTGGTTCGCGATCTCCACCGAGGCCGTCGTCGTCGCCTCGTGCCAATCCTTCGAGATCCCCGTCCCTCTTTCATAACCCTCGCTCGAGTCATCCGCCGGAAAGGTCGTGCCCGTCACCGCCACCGTCGAAGCCTCCGCCGGAGAAAGATAAGGCGCCGCCACCACCTCCCATTCACCACGCGGCTTCTTCCACTCCACCCGCACGGATCCCAGCTTCTCCTGGAACTTGAAATAATCGAACCGGAACGGATACGCTCTCCCGCCTAACAGGAAAATCCGCGCCGTGACCTCCCGCATCTCCGCGCCTGAACTCACCCACGCGTCGATCAGCGCGGGTTGCCGCTTCCCGCCACTGTCGTCACGCAGGTTGTCATCGCCGCTCTGGCGGTCGCCGTTCAGATAGACCCGCGCGCCGTTCGGCGTCCGCACCTTGAATTCATACCAGCCCGTCTCCGGTGCGATCAGCGATCCATCCCACGCGATGGAAAATTGGTCCGGCGTGATTCCCTCCCCGGGCGATCCTTCGCCGAAATCGAAATCCATCCGCGCGTCCTCGCGTTCCAACGCCATCCGCGCCTTCTTGTTCATCCCGTCCGATTGGAAATACTTCGCCTTCAGTCCGCGTCCCTCGCCCGGTGGCGTGAATTTCCCGAAGCTCCCGATCAAGTCCGCGACCGATTCCCGGAACTGCCGGTTCGTCAATCGCGCGAAGGCCGCCTTCTGCGGAGGCGCGTTCTTTGCCCGGGCCTCCGCCGAGTAAAACTTGCCATAAATATATTCCGCCACCCTCGCTGATTCCTCCGCGTTCAGGAGCTCCGGTTCGTCCTCCGGCATCTTGCGGTCGATGTAGCGCGCCAGCGAAACCAGCGGCCGGTCGCCGTGCAGCGGCTCATCCACTTCATCCTCCACGCCCTCCCCGTTCTTGCCATGGCATGAGGCGCAGTGTTCCGCATAAATTGCCTCGCCCGACAAGCCTCCCTGCTGGGCGGGCAAAATGCCCGTCAGCCCGAGGGCCAGTTGCCATGGGAGCGAACGCATCGAAACCCATACGCGCCCCCGGATCGGGATTTTTCTTATATGTCCATGGGAGCGCGGCAACTTGGTACGGCGAGAACGTTTTCATCCTGGCAAGGGGGCAGGGACAAGTCGCTGCTTGGGAACGGTTTTTCTCCTCTCCCGACAACCGGTATCCACGCGCAATTCACCGGATTTTCAACAGTGTTTCATCCGGACTGGCGAGGGTGGCTGGCGATGAACACCACGCTCCCATCCTCTCCCGCTACTGCGGATCGCCAACGGTTCCGCCGCCCGGCTGGGCTTCGCACCACCTCCTGGTGGACTACCTATTTCAAGACCAATCGCCAACGCCAATGGGATATTCCGTGGCACGATAATCCTTTTATGGCACCCGCGGAGTGGCACCTTATTGCCGGTTCGGTTGCCGATTTCCAACGCGGCGAATCATCCGAAGCGCGCGACTACATGGAGAAATCCCGACGGTTCGCGAAGCGCTCGGGAGACGAAGCGTTTCACGCCGAGCTGTTATTGCGGTTCATGCGGCTCACGGCCATGGAGCCGAAGCGCGTGGTTTTGAGCGATGGCGTTTTCCGGCGGCTGCGGGCGTGGTGTGATCTCGGCTGGAAATGCCGGATACTGGTGGTAGCCGAGTTTGTCGCTCAAGAATACTATCCGAGGCTGCGGGGAATCGGCGGCCATCCGGTGCTGCGTCGCGTGTGCGACAAGTTGATCGCCGACGAGGTGGCGCACATCCGGTTTCAAGTCGAACGGATCGCGGCCGTGGAGGCCGACCTGCCCGAGTGGCGGCGACGGCTGCGCGACCTTGCCCAAGGCGTGGTGCTCATCGGTGCGACCCTGGTCGTCTTTTTGGGGCACCACGGGGTGTTGCGCGGCAAGGGGTTCACGGAATTCTGGCGGGGAATGCGCCGCCGTCACTGCCGTGCACTCGCGACACTCCGTCACCTGCGCACCGCAGGGTCGGCCTGATGCGGGGAGGTTCCGTAGGGAGATCGACTCCTGCTCCTCTCACCGCTTGAACCGCTTGGTCAGCATCCCCAGCGACTCGTCGGCTTCGGAAACCTGCAGCAGCTTCGTGAGCGCGAAATACACCACCGAGGCGATGCCGATGGTAGCGCCGAGCCAGATCAGCTTCATCAGGAACTTCATGTGGGTCAGGTCGCTGAAAACAAAACGGTTTGCCAACAGGCAGACGCCGCCCATCGCCCCGCCCGCGAACAGCAGCTTTGCCAGCAACCCGAGCAATTGACCCGTTCCCGGATCACCCGCGAAGGCCCGCATCGCCAGATACAACAGGATGAAATTGACCGAGGCCGTGATGCTCGTCGTCAGGGCCAGCGACTCGTGGCCCCACCCCAGCACGAAGATGAAGAGGTAATTGAAACCGAGGTTGAGGCCCAGCGCCAGGAAACTCACCATCATCGGAAACCAACGCTTTTCGATGGCGTAGAAAGCCGGTTGCAGCACCTTGAGCGCCGCGTAGAAGACCAGTCCGTAGCCGTAGGCCCGCAGGGCCATTGCTGTTTGCACACGCTCCGTGCCAGTGGTTTTCCCATGCTCGAAGATCACACTGATGATGGGCTCTGCCAACAGGGCGAGGCCGATGGTCGAGGGAATCACCAGAAACGCCGTCAGCCGGAGGCCTTTTACCAAGGCCGGATTGAACTCCGCCGAGATCCCGCCGATGGCCGCGCGGGACAGCGCGGGCAAGGTCACGGTGGCCACCGCCACGCCAAAAATGCCAATGGGCAGTTGCATCAGGCGGAACGCGCTGTTGAGCCAGGACACGGCGTCCATGCTGATGTGGGTGGCGAACATGGAGTTCACCATCACATTGATCTGTACGACGGAGGAGGAGATCACGGCCGGTCCCATCAGCCGTAGGATTTGCCGCACGCCGGGGTCGTTCCACTGGAAGTCCGCCTTGAAACGGTAGCCCGCGGTGCGCAAGGCCGGAAACTGGCACACCAACTGGGCCAGGCCTCCGATCACCACACCGATGGAAAACCCGATGAGGCTTTGCCGGCCCCAGGTGGGATCCATCCAATAGCCGATTGCCGCCCCCCCGATGATGGAACCCAGGTTGAAAAAACACGACGAAAGTGCCGGTATGCCAAAAACGTTCTTTGCGTTCAACATCCCCATCACCAGCGCGGCAAGCGACACCAGCAGGATGAAGGGATACATGACCCGCACCATGGTCGTGATGAAGGCCAGGTCCTCGGGTTTGTAGCTGGTCCCGCGCGGTCCATCGCTCTGGGCCAGAGCCGTTAGAAGATCCACCAGCCACGGCGCGGCGGCGATGCCGACCAGCGTCACCAGGCTCATGAAAATCGCCGCGAGCGTCATCATCTTGTTGGCCAGCTCCCAGGCGGCGGAATCTCCTTCCGACTTCTGTTTTTTTGAGAAGGTGGTGACGAAGGCCGAGGAAAGCGCTCCTTCCGCGAACAAATCGCGCAACAGGTTCGGCACGCGGAAGGCGAGCTGGAAGCAGCCATTCAGATATCCCATGCCGAAGATGGCATTGAAAATCACATCCCGGACCAAACCCAGCACCCGGCTCGCCATCACGGCGGCGCTGACTTTCCAAGTGGCTTTGGTGGACATCAGTGGCTCGTCCTCATTCGAGCGGCTCGCTGCCGAGCGTCACCAGCATGGTGGCGCGGGTACCGGCGGGTAGGGTCAGTTGGCTTGTGCCGACGTTTCCGGATTCCACGCAGACCATCCTCTGGTATTCGTCGGCGCCAAAGTCCGGCATCGCCTTGCTCTTGTCGATCCACGGGTTCCAAACCACGGTGGAATCCGAGCCGGACTTGGTGACGCGGATCTTCCGTCCGAAACCGGGATCGACGATCTCCACCGGACCGGCAGCATCGGAAAAAACCCGGTCCACCTCGCTGGCGATACGGATCTCCGCTCCCGTCTCAAGCGCCCGGGCATCCTTCACCTTGTCCAGGTAGCCGGTGTCCTTCAGGCCGGTGATCGAGATCGCATCGATCGAGCTGATGGAAAAATAAGTGTGCAGGCACGTTTCGAAGGTGGCCGCGTGCTTGGCCGCGTTCGTCACCACCAGCGCCAGGGACAGCGTCTCCGCGACGGTGACGAAGTAATCCACCTCGAACAAGCGGATCGCCGGCAGGCTGAAGCGGAGCCGCACATGCTTCTCCGAGGTCAGCGAGGTTTCTTTCAAATCCCATGCCACGGTCCGCGCGAAGCCGTGCGCGGGCAGGCTGTCTCTTGGTCCGAACCACGGGAAAATCACCGGGATTCCCCCACGGATCGGCATCTTCGCGTTGAACTCGCTTTCCGCGCTCATGAAGAGCAGTGGTTCTTCCCCCGTTTTCTGGAATCCCGTCACATGGGCGCCGTGCAGATAGACTTCCGCGGTGCTCCACGCGGTTTCGATGAGCACCTTGGTCAGACCACCGTTCCCTTCGGTGAGGATGACGTGGCCGGGGATGTCCAAATGGTTGGGTTCGATCATGAAGAGCTACTTCTTCTTCCGCAGGAATGGTGGCAAGTCAAGGTCCTCGCCGTCGACCACGTTCGGAGACTCTCCTTCAAAGCGGCCGCGCGGAGCGGAATCCAGCGAGAGTTCGCTCTGTGGCACGGAAGATTTGACGCCCAGTTTGAGCTTTGGAGGCCCCCCGTCGGGAGACGCTGTCGCGCCAACCGGCACTTCTTCTTCCTCCGCTTCGTCCACGTCAGCCAGGGTCGCGCCTTCCTCCTCCGGAATGTCATCCGGGAATTCCGCGGCCTTGCTTTTGCCCCACGGGGTTGTTAGAAAAGGCCGCCTCTTGGGTCCGGGAACGAACGTGCCGCGCTTCGGCTCGATGTCCGGAATGTCCTCGGACTCGATGGGCTCGGGATCGGGTTCATCCGCGGCTCCGTAAACATGCGGCTTTTCTCCCGGCGCCTGTTCCGGTTCGTGGAACTCGAAGGCCTCTTCCTCGTCCTCCGCCTGTGGGATCACCGGCTTCGCGGCGGGTTCGTCGGTGAAGGTGAAGGCATCCATCCCGGTTTCTTCGACTGGCTCGGGCTGTGGCGCGGGTGCCGGGGTTGGAACAGGAGTCGCGGCGGCCGCTCTGGGCTTCGCGGAGAAATCCGGTTCGGCGAAAGGCCGCTCCTCGTCAAACAGCGAGGGCGTCGCGGCGGCTATTTCTGCCGATTTGCGGAACTTGGAAAGGGGCGACACCGGCGAAGGCTCGGGAGTTGGCTTCACCGCCGCCACGGGTTCCCGGGGGGATTCCGCGGCAATGAATGGGGCCAGGGCTTTCTCCACGGCAGACTGCGGTGCGGGTGCCTTGGCGACGACCGGTTCGGGCTTCGGTTCCACCTTGGGTGCCGGGGCGGGAGCAGGCGCGGGTTCTCCCTCTTCTTCTTCCGGCAGCATCTCCGCCACCAGCGCGGCGATTTTTGCGGACGGCGAGGTCGAGGTGAAGCCTTGGCTGGGATCCAGGATCGGGCTTTCCTGCGCGCGGTGGCTGATGCTCTCGCGTGGAGCGGCCGCTAGGAAATCTTCCGGTAGCGCGCTGATCAGCGTGATCGAAAGCGAATCGCCCATCGCTGGATCTACCGCCGCGCCGAACAGCACGTGCGCCTTGTCCGGCACGAATTTTTGCAAGCGCTGCATCAGCAGCTCGATCTCGAACAAGGTCAGATCCTCGCCGCCTGATAGATGCACCAGCACGGTCTGCGCGTCCTTGAGCAGCGCGCCCTGGTCCAGCAGCGGGCTACTGAGGGCGTTCCGCAGCGCCTTGGTCGCGCGGTCCTTGCCGTTGGAGATCCCCGAGCCGAAAAGGCAGCGCGAGCGGTTCGTGCGCAGCGCGCTCATCAGATCATCCAGACCCACGTTGATGAGACCCGGGCGGATCACCAGCCGGATCACTGCCTTGATCGACTCGCAGATCATGTGGTCTGCCGCGGCGAAAGCCTCGTGAATGCCTTGCTTGGCCAGCACCAGCTCGCCCATCCGGTTGTTGTCGAAGGTGACGAGCGCGTTGGAAAGCACCGCCAGTTCATTGAGCGCCGTTTCCGCCTGTTCGCGGCGGCGACGGCCTTCGAAGGCGAAGGGCATCGTCGCGAACACCACCACGAAGGCGCCCTCCTCGCGCGCGATTCGCGTGACGATCGGCGCGGCTCCCGAACCGGTGCCCCCGCCGAGTCCGGCGCAGAGGAAAACGATCCGGCGGCCCTTGATCGACTGGCGGATCTGGTCCTCGGATTCGAGCATCGCCTGGTGGCCCAGTTCCGGGTCACCACCGGCACCGAGGCCCTTGGTGAGATTCACGCCGAGCTGGATCTTCTCGCGGGCCACGCAGGCCGCGAGCGTCCGGACGTCCGTGTTGAGCGCGAGCAGTTCGGCGCCCTCCATGCCGTCGAGCGCGATACGCTCCAGCATGTTGGCCCCTGCCCCCCCAAGACCGACGATTTTCACCGCCGAAGAGGGAATCATTTGATGTGGATCGCGGCTGTATGGGATCATGGGATGAGAAAAGTGGGAGTTGTGGTGGTTACTTTCCGAAGGGCCAGAACAGGCGGCAGATCTTGCCGACGAAGCCGGGGGGGGCGGCTCGTTCCGTTTCGAGAATCTGGGCATACCGGATCAATCCGATCGCCGTGGCATATTGGGGGTCCTTGAAACTTGCTTGCACGCCGCTGATCTCCGGCGGCTCCGGGCGATAGATATCCCGGCGGAAAATCTCGAAGGCGAGCTCGCTGAAGCCGCGCATCAGGCTGGTGCCTCCTGTTAGGAAAACCCCCGCGCCGATTTGCTCCACCGAGCCGGCGGGCAGGCGGTGGTATACCAGCTTCAGCGTTTCCTCCAGCCGCTGGCGGATCACCTCGTTGAGGACCGCGCGCTTCACTTCCACTTCCGCGAAGCCGCGGTCGTCGGTGAGCTTCGCGGTTCCAACCGACCGCGCTGGATCTGCCGAGGCATCGCCTTCCAGGATTTTCAACCGCTCCGCCTTGGAAAACGGCAGGCCGGTCACCAGGTGGATGTCATTGGTCACATGGTCGCCACCCACCGGAATGCAGCCGGAAGCCGTGATCGCACCGCCCAGATAGAGCGCGTAGTCCGTCGTGCCGCCACCGATGTCGATGACCAGCGCGCCGCGTT
>CAXTTX010000105.1:0-13218 GCA_964247045.1 uncultured Verrucomicrobiales bacterium
CACGGAGGCGGACACGGAGGCGGACACGGAGGCGGACACGGAGGCGGACACGGGCGCGGACACGGGCGCGGGCGGAGGAAATAGCTTGGAAAGCGGCAGGGTCGACAAGATGTGGGGGGCGTGCTTTTCTTCCCGGGATGACGGATAGCTCACTGCTGTTGCTCGGGATCGCCGGGCCTGAACTGACGAAGGAGGAGGAGGAAATGTTCCGCAAGCTGCAGCCGGCGGGCTATATCCTTTTCACGCGGAACATCGTCTCGCCGGAGCAGACGCGGAAGCTGACCGACACGCTGCGAGGAATCTCGTATGACCCGCCGATCATTTCGATCGACCAGGAGGGAGGGCGGGTGACCCGGACGAAGGAGATCGCGCCGGCGGCACCATCCGCACCGGCGCTGGCGGCGAAGGGGGACGCACGGAGAATCGCGGAGGCGGGAGCATGGACGGGCGACCTGCTGAAGATGCTCGGTTTCAATTTGAACTTCGCGCCGGTGCTGGATCTGGATCATTTCCCGGGAATGGACAATGCCCTGCGCGGTCGGTGCTGGGGACGCGACCCGCAGCGGGTCATCGACCATGCGGGGCAGTGGAACCGGTGGATGCGGAAGCGCGGGATCAAGAGCTGCGGGAAGCATTTTCCCGCCTGCGGCAGGGCCCAGTCCGACCCGCACCATGACCTGCCATCCTCACCGGCGACGCTGGAGGAGCTGATGCGGGAGGATGTGATTCCCTACACCGCGCTGATGCCGGAGCTGGACGCGATCATGCTGGCGCACGTGGAGTTCCCTAACATCGACCCGGAATATCCGGCGTCGCTTTCGCCACGGATCATCCGGCGGTTCCTGCGGGACCAGCTGGGATTCGACAAGCACCTGGTGCTAACAGACGACCTCGACATGGGTGCGATCACCGAGCGGTACGGGCGAGGCGAGGACGTGAAGCTGGCGATCACCGCGGGGAATGACCTGGCGATGATCTGCCACCGCACGGAGGCGGCGGAGGATGCGGCTGCGGCCATCGCGGAGCTGCCGCACGCGGTGAAGGACGAGGCGCTGCGGCGGGTGGAAAAATTCCGGAAAAAGCTGCCGGGAGCGCCGGTTTGGTCCGTCGAAAAATATCGCCAGACTTGTGAAGATCTCGCCAAACTGGTCGCAGATGTCCCTGAACCTGAAACGATCGAGACGACCAGCCCCGTGGCGGAATATTGAGCACCCGATATCGCCTTGCCAGGTGGTGGCAAACCTGCGAAGCCCCGCCGCGATGAACCAAGTGCATCTGATCGGCGGGGAAAAAGGCGGGGTTGGAAAATCCGTGATGTCGCGTGTTTTCGCGCAGTATTGCATCGACCGGAACATCCCGTTCAAGGGCTTCGATTCGGACCGTTCGCACGGATCGTTCATGCGGTTTTACGATGGATTCACGGAGCACCTGGTGCTGGAGGATTTCCAGAGCCTGGACCAACTGGCGGAGGCCGCGCTGAAGGAGGATGGCGTGCAAGTGCTGGTGGACCTGGCGGCGCAGAGCAGCGCCTCCCTGCGGGGATGGATGGATGACACGGGTGTGCTGGAACTTTTCCGCGAGGCGGGGGTGATGGTGAACTGCTGGCACATCCTGGACGACGGGAAGGATTCGCTGGAGATGTTAGGCAAGCTGCTGGAGGACTTCAAGACCGAGGCCCGCTATGTGGTGGTGCTGAACCACGGGCGGGGCGCGAGATTCGACGCCTTCCACTCTTCCCCACTGAAGACCCGGGCGCTGGAGCTGGGGGCGAAGATCATCGAGCTGCCGAAACTCCATGAAGGGTCGATGCGGCAGGTGGATCACTCGAACTCGAGCTTCTGGGCGGCGACGAACGCGACGGAGGATGGGAGCCAGCTCCTGGGACTGCTGGACCGGCAACGGGTGAAGGTTTGGCTGCGAAAGGTTTACGCGGAGCTGGACACGCTGGGCCTGCGCGCCGTTTCAAACACCGCGACCCGGTACTGAAAGTTTCCGGATTTCGCGAAGACGCTTGCCATCGGGAGGCAGGCCATGACGAATGATACCCAAGCACAGGAGATCCATAACCATGACACGCACGATCCGGAATTTCATCATGACAGCCGCCCTCGCGATCACCGCGACGGCCATTTCCCCTGAAGCGAGGGCGACGGACGTGGTGCTGAATGGCACGGGGACCTGCCATTTCGGCGGTGCGGTGAATTACTACAAGCAGGGCATCAAGCAAGGCGGCCGCTACAAGAACCTGGGCGCGGACGATTACCGCAAGGCGACGACCAATTTCGATTACGTCACGAACCGGTCGAAGAAAAGCACGGGCGCGTTGAGCCTTGAATTCTGGGCCTTGCCGTTCAAGGGCGCGACCAGCGGGACCATTTTGATGACGAAAGGGCTCGACCCGATGAATGGGAAGGAAGTCTACAAAAAGGTCGTGAGCTACGGCTACGCGATTTACCTGGACGAGCGGAAGTTCCCGGAATTCGAGCTGTGGGAGCACACGAAGGACGGCTGGAAATTCCGCGACGCGGTGGTGGTTCCCAAGAAAAGAAAGCTCTGAGCCCCAGAGTGGTTTTCCTTGGAATCAAGCGGCCGGCGAGGTTCGGAAAAATTCCATGAATTTTTCGATGCGACCTCCGTCGAAGGGGTTACAATAGCGCAGCGTTCAAGCGCACCGAAAACCAACACCATTATAGCCATGATCAAGAATCTTACCGCAGCAGCAGCCCTTGTGCTGGCGGCAGTGACCGTAGCCCCCGAAGCCAAAGCCGCGAAGGTGACCCTGGATGGGTACGGGCAATATTTCACCGACAACTCCCCGGGAGCGGTGAAGTACTACAACGGCGGCGTGAGGCAGGGCGGCCGCTACAAGAACCTGGGTGCCGACTATTACCACAAGGCGACCATCACCATGGACTTCATCACGAACCGCTCGAACGGCGGATCGGGCTCGTTGAGCTTTGAATTCTGGGCGATGCCGTTCAAGGGCGCGACCAGCGGTATCATCCTGATGACGAAGGGACTCGACCCGCTGCCGGCGAAGAAGTCCTACAAGTATGTCTCCGCGAAGGGCTACGCGATCAGCCTGGACCGCAGCCGCTTCCCTGAGATCAACCTTTGGGAATTCACCAGCAACGGCTGGAAGTTCAAGGACGTGCTGACTTTCCCGCGGAAAGCCTATCTCTGATAGCAGCTGAGATCCACCCTCATGCCGGGAAGCGGGAAACCGTTCCCGGCATGTCCGTGTTTGAATGCCGCGTGAACTCCTGATAGACCTATTCCCATGAAGCCAGCAAACCAGGCAATCGGTGCCGCCATCATCGCGATCGTTTGCGGCGGTGGCGGGTATTTCCTCGGCAAGAGCCAAGGCGGTGCCCACTCCGGCAGCGGTGCATCCGCCACGGCGGTTACGTCTCCGGGAGGCCGGGTGACCGCGACGAGGCCGGAGGCACCAGTGCTCGATGTGGTGGATCTGCGGGCGAAACTCGAGGCGGAGAAGAATCCGCTGGCGCGTTTCAAGATGGCGCTGAACCACCTGGAGGCGTGGGTCGCGAAAGATCCACGTGGGGCGCTGGCGTGGCTGGAGACCCAACCGGCGACGGACCGCCGCGACGAAGTGATCCGGATGGCGCTGAACCAGTATGCGGAAACCGACCCGAAGGGTGCGGCCGACTGGGCAATGAAGCATCTTTCCGGTGCGGAGTTGAACAACGCGGTGATCACCATCGCGGAGAACTGGGCGCAGCAAGGCGGACGCGAGGCGGCGGCTTGGTTTTCAGCCCTGCCTGCTGGAACGCAACGCGACGGTGCGCTGGAAAACATCTTCTTCTCATGGGCATCCAATGATTCGGCGGCGGCGATGGATTATTTGAAGAACAGTCCCACGACCTCATTGACCCCCACCCTGCTGCGGGCAGCCTTGGCGGGTTGGGCGAAAAGCGATCCCGAGGGGGCGGTCAACGCGAGCTTGGCACTGAGCAAGGGGAATGGCGACCCCGCGATGTTTGCCAACACGCTGGCGAACTGGGCGACCATTGATCTCGAAGGCAGTTCGAAGTGGCTGTTAGAGAAGGTGCCGGCCGGGAGCGAGCGGACAGCCGCCGCAGGAGAACTGGGAGAGATTTATGCCCAGCAATCGCCCGAGACCGGGGTGGAGTGGCTTGCCAAGCTCAACGCGGGCGAAGAGCGGACCACGGCGGCGAGCACGCTGGTGGCGACGAGGTCGCGCAGCGCACCGGCGGATGCCGCGAAATGGGCGGCCTCGCAAGCGGAAGGCGCACTGGATCCGGCGGCGATTTCCGCGGTGGGCCACAATTACATCATGAAAAACGCGGAAGGCTTTGAGAAATGGATGGCGACACTTCCGGCGGGGCCGTTCAAGGAACAGGTCGCGGCGGGAACCAAGGCAGGTGGCGAGGACGAGTGAGGCGCGGTGCCTTTGTTGGTAGTGTCTTTTGGGCATTTCCACATCCGCCACATCACCCTACCACCCGAAAGGCAGGGCCACGCGCGCTTGGCACGCATCTGCATAAATGGGCAGCGCCTTTTTCGGAAGGTCCGTCCGGCAGACCGTCTGAAGACGGACACTACAAACGAAGATTTACTTCCGCAGCATCCAGGCGATGTGCGGGGTGTAGAGATCGGGCTCCAGGAGGAAGGAGTCGTGGCCTTTGTCCGAGTGGGCGATGATGTGCATGACATCGACCTTCGCCTGTTCGAGGTGCTTGACGAGTTCCGCCTGCTCTTCCGGATAGAAGCAGAAGTCCGAGTCGATGGAGAAGACCAGCCAGCGTTGCCCAGCGAGGCGGGCGCGCTCGAAGAGATCGGCCGGAGTTTCGGCATCGCCTTCCTGGGTAGCATCGTAGCGTGACCACATGTCGATGATGCGGAGGTAGGTGTTCGCGTCGAAGCGGCGGACGAATTTCTTTCCCTGGTGGAGCATGTAGCTTTGGAATTGGTCGCGGACGCGGTACCAGGCGAGGACATCGTCCGGCTGGACCACGTCCTGGCGGGCGCGGCGCTCGATGGAATCGAGGTGGACGAAGGTCTTGTGGGAGATCATCCGCGCGAGCACGAGGCCATAGAGGGGATGCGTGCCGTCATAGTAGTCGCCGCCGTTGAAGTGAGGGTCATTTTCGATGGCGAGGATTTGCTCGAAAAGGATGAGGCGGTTGAGGACCGTCGTCTTGAATCCCGAGGCGATGATGATGACATTATGGACCCGGTCCGCGAAACGGGTGGCGAAGGTCATGGCCACGAGGCCGCCGACGGACGGACCGACGACGGCATGGAGGACCTCGATCTTGAGATCATCCAGCAGGTGCATGAGCACCTCCACCTGGTCCGCCGCGGACACGGCGGGGAAAGTGGAGCCCCAGGGCTTGCCGGTTTCCGGATTGATGGAGGCCGGACCGGTGCTGCCGTAACAGCCGCCCAAGTAGTTGGCACAGACGACGAAGTGCTTGTCGGTGTCGATCGCCTTACCGGGACCGATCATGGTTTCCCACCAACCCTCGTGCATTTCCGGCTGCCAGAGATCACCGACCCCTTCGATGGATGAGGTGCAGCCGACCGCGTGATGGGAGCCGGAGAGAGCGTGGAAAAGGAGGATGGCGTTCGAGCGGTCCGCGTTGAGTTTGCCCCAGGTTTCGTAAGCCAGCCGGATGCCGGGCAAGAGACCGCCGTCGCGGAGCCGCACGGGTTCGGCGGGGCTTCCGGTTTCGAAAAAGCGGGTCTGGGTCGCGGCGGACATGGCCGGAGCCTAGACGGGCCGCCGTTCCCAAGGCAAGGGCGGCGTCAAAGAGCCTCCTTGCGGGAGTGGGCGCGGCGATCTATCGATGGGAGTGTGCCCTCCATGAAAAACGCCCTGCTCCTGTTTTCATTGCCCTTTCTCCTGTGCCAATGTGGTGCGCCGGGTGGCGGCCCGAGCCTGCTCAACGGCGAAAAGCCCCAGGGGCAGCTAGGGTTCCTACCAGAGAAGGCCGAACAGGGGCTGATTTTCCGGACTTACCGGGCCAAGAGGAATGTCTGGCGGCGTGACAACTGGACCCGCCGGTTCGACGTGACGGGAATCGCCTGGAACGACATCCGGGCGGCGACCCTGATCTCACCGCGCCATGTGGTGATGGCGGCCCACTTCACCCGACCGGCGGATGTTCCCGTGGTTTTCCATGACAGCAACGGCGCTCCCCACGAGCGGCATATCGTGGCAGTTAGAAATCTGCCCGGCCACGACGTGGCGGTTGCCAAACTGGACGCACCGGCACCCGCGGGCGTGAGATTCTACAAGCTCGCGAACGCGGCGGACGCCACGCCCGGAAGGATGGTGATCGTGACGGACCAGACCGGTTCGCTTTCCATCCACCGCATCGCGGGTATCCAGGGGGCGATGATCCAGCTGGATTACGTTCCTTACATCAATCCGGTTTACAGCCACATTCTGGTTGCGGGCGACAGCGGGCGTCCCACTTTCATCATCAAGAACGGCGAGCTTTGCCTGTTGGAAACCCATACCACAGGTGGCCCCGGCGCCGGGCCTTTTTACGGGGATCCGGGATTGCAGGCGGCGCTCCAGGCGGCGATGGCGGACATGGACCGCTGAACGCGACTCAAGCGCGCGACGTCGCGGTTTTCCTGGCCAGCAGGACGAGCACACCTGCGACGATTCCCCAGAAGGCGGAGCCGATGCCACCGAAGGAGATGCCTGATAGAACGACAAAGAAGCTGATGACGGAAGCCTCGCGGTAACGCTCGTCCGCGGTGGCGGCGGCGATGCCGCTTGCGATGGTTCCGAGCAGCGCGAATCCCGCGAGGGCAAGGATGAGCTCGCGCGGGAAGGCGGAGAAGAGGCCGGCGATGGTCGCGCCAAAGATGCCAACCAAGCCGTAGAAGAATCCGGCGGACATGGCGGCGACGTAGCGTTTCTTCGGATCCGGATGGGCTTCCGGCCCCATGCAGAAGGCGGCGGTGATGGCGGCGAGGTTCAGCGTAAAGCCGCCGAATGGAGCGACGAGGATATTGGTGACGCCAGCCCAACCGACAATTTTCGAAACCGGCGGTTCGTAGCCGTTCGCCTTGAAGACGGCGACGCCGGGCAGGTTCTGGGATGCCATCGTGACGATGAAGAGCGGCAGGGCGACGCCGATCACGGAAGCGACGGAGAACTCCGGCGTGACCCACACGGGCGTAGTGAATTCCAAGGGAACGGCGGCGGCATTGAAGCGCTTTTGCAGGATGGCGATGATGACTCCGGTGATCAGGATTCCGGGGACGTTCCAGCGCGGCCAGAAGTGGCGACCCAGCAGCCATGCGGCAAACATCGGCAGGATTAGGGTTGGATTCGAAGGCGTGACGGCGAAGGCATCCAGGGCGAATCTGGCGAGGACACCGGCAAGGAGGGCCGAAGCCAAGGGAAGCGGGAGGCGGTTCATGACCCGCTCGAAGCTGCCGGTGAAGCCCGCGATGACAATCAGGACGGCACAGACGATGAAAGCGCCGGTGGCCTGCGGGAGGGTGAGGTGGCCACCGGCGGCGGCACTCGCGATGACCGCCGCGCCGGGTGTGGACCACGCGATGAGAATGGGCAGGCGATACACCCATGAAAGGACTAGGCTACTCACCGCCATGCCAATGCCTAGGGCCCAGAGCCACGAGGCGGTCTGGGCAGGCGTGGCGGAAAGATTCTGCGCGGCCTGGAAGATGAGGGCGACGGAACTGGTGAAACCCACCAGCACCGCGATGAAGCCGGCCACCACGGCGGATATGGAGAAATCCTTGAACATGGCTGCCGGTGGCATGGCTCAAGCCATGGCCACGGTGGCGAGGCCGGCGCGGATGAGGAGGGCTTCCTGGTCCGGATCACGACCCATGAAGCGGCGGTAGAGTTCATCCGGGGCGACGGAGTTGCCCTTGCTGAGGATGTGCTCGCGGAAGGCCGCGCCGGTTTCGGGATTGAGGACGCCTTCTTTCTGGAAGCGGGTGAAGGCATCCGCATCAAGAACCTCGGCCCACTTGTAGGAATAGTAGCCCGCGGCGTAGCCGGTGGGGCTGCTGAAAAGGTGGCCGAAGCGGCGCATCATCGAGGGAGGTGGCGTCTTGAGCGGCGCGAGGTATCCGTCGAGGATTTCGCGGTCCACGGCATCCAGATCCTTGCCGAGGTAGCCGGAGAGGCTGGTGTGCAGTTCGAGGTCGAGCTTGGCAAAGGAGAGCTGGCGCATGAAGCCGGAGGCACTTAGGTAGTTTTTCGCGGCGATCATCTTCGCGAAGAGGTCATCCGGAATCGGGTCGCCGGTTTCGTAATGGCGGGCGAAAAGATCCAGCGACTGGCGGTCCCAGCAGAAGTTCTCCATGATTTGCGAGGGCAGTTCGACGAAGTCCCAAGGGACGTTCGTGCCGGCCAGCGATTTCACCGGCACATCGCTGAGCAGCCCGTGGAGGAGGTGGCCGAACTCATGGAAGATGGTCTCCACCTCGCGATGGGTGAGCAGCGCCGGCTTGTCCTCCACGGGCGGGGTCATGTTGCCGATGATGAGGCCGAGATGCGCCTCGCCCTGGTTGCCGGTGTGGAGGGAATTCATCCATGCGCCGCCGCGCTTCGACTCGCGGGGATGCCAGTCCGCATAGAAGGAACCGAGGTGGGAACCCGTCGTCGCGTCATGGATCTCGTAGAATTTGCACTCCGGATGCCAGGTTTCGACGACACCTTCCGGTAGTTTTTCAGGACCGGTTCCGGGTTCGTAGTAGACGGATTCGAGTTCCTTGATGGTGATTCCGAAAAGACGGGAAGTGATTTCAAACATGCCCGCCATCACGCCGTTCACGGGGAAGTAGGGGCGCAGGACCTCCTCGTCGAAGTCGTAGTTTTCCTGCCGCTGTTTCTCCGCCCAATAGCCGACTTCCCAAGGTTGGAGGAGATCTTCCGGCTGGACCGACTTGGCGGCCTTGTATTGGGCGAGTTGTTTGTATTCGGAGTGGAAAGCGGGCTGGATGCGGGCGTGGAGGTTTTCGATGAAGCCGAGGGCGGTGCCACCGGTCCGGGCCATGCGGCGCAGGAGGGTGAGGTCGGCGAAATGGCCGTGGCCGAGGACTTCCGCCTTTTCGTGACGGAGTTCGAGGATGCGCCAGACGAGCGCGGTGTTGTCGAACTCGCCTTCCGAGCCAACCTTCGAGGATGCCTCCCAGACCTGATGACGGATGTCATCGTCATGCAGGTGCTGCATGATCGGATACATCGAGGGAAACTGCAGGGTGAAGCGCCAGGCGGGAGCGGTGAAGCCCTTGGCAGCGGCATTCGCGGCGGCCGCAGCCATCGCGGATTCCGGCAGGCCGGCCAGTTTCGCCTCGTCGGTGATTACGAGTTCCCAGGCGTTGGTGGAATCGAGGACGTGCTCGGAGTACTCCTTGGTGAGTTTGGAGAGTTCCGTCTCGATGGCGGCGACGCGTTCCTTCTTGTCCGCCGGGAGGTCGGCGCCGGAGTTGCGGAAATCGGCCAAGGTTTCCTCCACGAAGCGCTGTTGGACGGGCGGGAGAGTGGCGATTTCCGCACTCTCGCCGACGGTCTTGATGACTGCCCAGAGGCGGTCATTGAGGGCCAGCGAGGAATAGAACTCCGAGACTTCCGGAAGTATTTTGTTCAGGGCCTCGCGCTGGGCGGGGGAATCGGAAACGGAGTCGAGGTGGTTCAGGCGGCCCCAGCCGTCGCCGAGTTGCTCGGTGGCCTTTTCGTAGGCAAGGAAGGTGGATTCGAAATCCGCTTCGTCGCGATCCTGGGTGCAGATGGCCTCGATGTTCTGTTTGGCGATGTCGAGAGCGTGGTGGATGTCCGGCTCGACAGCCTCCGGGACGAGGGTGGACCAACGGACGTGAAAATCGGGTGCGAGGAAGGGATGCATGGCTATAGGGATGGCACAGGGGCTTGCCCGGGCATCCTTGCATCGGGAGGCGGAAAGGCAAGTGCGCCATGGAGATTGAAAGATCGCAAGCCGGGGAGCGTTGAGAGGGAATGGCAAAAACCCACCTGCCCGTGCTGCTCCTCGTCCTAGCTCCGCTGGTCCTTCATGCGGAGGATGTCTCCCCCACCCTTTCGCTGCCTGAAATGCCTCCGCCCGCGCTGGGGCCGGACTCGATGGTAAAGGACGGGGTTCCGAAGGGGGCGATCAGCGAGCATGTTTGGAAGGACTCAAAAGCGTTTCCCGGAACGATCCGGAATTATTACGTGTATCAACCGGCGCAGTACAAAGCGGAGAATCCGGCGTCCGTGATCGTGTTTCAGGACGGGCACGCGTACCTGAAGGCGGAGGGGGAATTCCGGGTGCCCACGGTTCTCGACAACCTGATCGCGGCCGGCGACCTGCCGCCGACCGTGGCGATCTTCGTGAATCCGGGAGAGGTGGCGACGGAACTGCCGAAAGACCCGTGGAAGGCGAGCAACCGGAGCGTGGAATATGACACCCTTTCCGACGCCTATGCCCGCCTGATCATTGACGAGATCCTGCCGGAAGTGGGCAAGTCTCTGAAGCTGACCACGGATCCCGAGCAGCGGGCGATCTGCGGATTAAGCTCGGGAGGGATCTGCGCGTGGACAGTGGCGTGGCAGCGGCCGGATGCCTTCCGCAAGGTGATCTCCCACATCGGCTCGTTCACGAACATCCGGGGCGGCGACGCCTATCCGGGGATGATCCGCAAGACGGAGAAGAAGCCGATCCGGGCGTTCTTCCAGGATGGGATCAATGACCTGAACAACGAGCACGGCTCATGGCCGCTGGGGAACATGCAGATGGAGGCGGCGCTGAAGTTTGCCAAGTATGATTACCGTTATGTCTGGGGCCATGGGGGGCACCAGGGGGCGCAGGGCGGGGTGATGCTGCCGGAAACGCTGAGGTGGTTGTGGAGGAAGTGAGGGGCGCGCTTCCGGTCATGGGTGGCCGGGAGACGCACGGACTCACATCCACTACAGCACTAAGGATCAGGCGGTGCCGGCGAGGCGGTGGTTGAGGGCGATGGAGCGGCGGAGGGCGCGCATCACGTCGACGAGACCGCGGTGGGAAAGGGCGGCGGTCATGCAGGCGGGACTGGTGTAGGCGTGACGGCTGACGTAGCGGCCGATCTCGGCGTAAAGCTGGCGCATCTGGGTGTCCAAGAGGCCGCTTTCCGCGCGGAGGATGGACATCTCCTTGTTGCCGTCGCCAATGACTTGGAAGGCCTCAGAAGCGTTGACCCGGCGGGCCATTTTCTTCTCGTTGAGCTGTTCGTCGACGATATCGACCTTCACATCGCCCGCTTCGATTTCCTCACCGATCTGGATGCGCTGATGCTTGAGGTCCGAGAAACGATCCTTGAGCTGGATGAGGCGGTTTT
This sequence comes from uncultured Verrucomicrobiales bacterium, assembly GCA_964247045.1. Taxonomy (GTDB): domain Bacteria; phylum Verrucomicrobiota; class Verrucomicrobiia; order Verrucomicrobiales; family Akkermansiaceae; genus Luteolibacter. Next base: position 11,353 of record CAXTTX010000105.1, read on the forward strand.
TGACTTCCTCGATCTGGTCGCGGCCACCCCCTCCGGAAGCGGCGGATTCCTTACTGAGGACCTCCAGTTTCATCTTGAGGCCATCGTAGGTGCGGCGGACGTCGCGAGCTTCGGCGACGATTTGGTCGCGGCGGTGGGCGAGTTGTTCCAACTCGGTGAGCAGGGAGACCCGCTGGTCGAGGATCTCCTGGTGAACTTCCGGCGTGCTGTTGAGAACGGAGGCCCGCTCCTCATGGGCGCGGTCGAGTTTCGACTGGCACTCCTCGATCTTGGACAGGACGAGCTGCTTCTCCTTGATGAATTTCCGGAGATTCCAGTATTCCACGGAGAGTTCCTCGATGTCCTCGACCTTTTCCCAGACGGCGGCGCCGAGCTGGGCTTCGGCCTCCCGCAGCAGGTGCATCTCGCTCGCGGCATCGGCCATCCGTTGGTTTTTCCGGAAATAGCCGAAGGCCTGCGCGAGGCGCACGATGTAGTAGCGGGTGGAAGTCATTGATGGGGAGGGCGGACTATTTGGCGATCTTGCGTTGCAAGGTCTCGATGACCGAGAAGTCTTCCAAAGTGGTCACGTTGCCAGAGACCTTGCCTGTACAGACCAGTTCTTTCAAGAGTCTACGCATGATTTTTCCGGACCGGGTCTTGGGAAGGCCCGGGGCGAAGTGGAGGTCGTCCGGTTTGGCGATGGCACCGATCATCTTGCCGACGTGGCCTTTCAGCTCGATACGGAGGGCTTCGGACTCCTCGAAACCGCCTTTCAGGGTGACGAAAGCGGCCACGGCCTGGCCTTTCATCTCGTCCGGGCGGCCGACGACCGCGGCCTCCGCAATGGCCGGGTGGGCGACGAGGGCGCTCTCGATTTCGGCCGTGCCGAGGCGGTGGCCGGAGACGTTGAGGACGTCGTCGAGGCGGCCGATGATCCAGAAATTGCCGTCTTTATCGCGGCGGGCGCCGTCCCCGGCGGTGTAGAGGCCGGCGTAGTCGGACCAATAGGTCTTTTTGTAGCGTTCCTTGTCCCCGTAGATGGTCCGGGTCATGGAGGGCCATGGCTTGCGGATGACGAGGCGGCCGTCCTGGCCGTGTTTGCACTCCTTACCGGCATCGTCAAGGATGGCGGCGTCGATGCCGAAGAAGGGGTGGGTAGCGGTGCCTGCCTTGCAGGGGGTGGCTCCGGGCAGGGGCGAAATGAGGATGGCACCGGTTTCGGTCTGCCACCAGGTGTCAACGATGGGGCAGCGGCCACCGCCGATGAGCTTGTGATACCAGTTCCACGCTTCCGGGTTGATGGGTTCCCCGACCGAGCCGAGCAGGCGGAGCGAGGAGAGATCATGGGCTTTCGGGAAAGCATCTCCGGCCTTGATAAAGGCACGGATGGCAGTGGGGGCGGTGTAGAAGATGGTGACGCCGTAGTCCTCGATGATTTTCCAGAAGCGGCCGAAATCCGGGAAGTTCGGGGCGCCTTCATACATCACCTGGGTGACGCCATTGGCGAGCGGGCCGTAGACGATGTAGGAGTGGCCGGTGATCCAGCCGACATCGGCGGTACACCAGTAGACGTCCTCGTCCCGCATGTCGAAGATGTATTTGCAGGTGGAATAGGTGCCGGTGAGGTAGCCGCCGGAGGTGTGGAGAATGCCCTTCGGCTTGCCGGTGGAACCGGAGGTGTAGAGGACAAAGAGCGGGTGCTCCGAGTCGAAGGGCTTTGCGACATGTTTGGGCGAGGCGGTGGCCACCTCGTCGTGCCACCAGACATCGCGGCCGGGTTCCATGGAGACGTCATTGCCACAGCGGTTGAGGACGATGACACGCTTGGCACCCGTGTATTTGATCAGGGCCTCGTCGACGACGGGTTTCAGAGGGACGACCTTG
>CAXTTX010000106.1:0-904 GCA_964247045.1 uncultured Verrucomicrobiales bacterium
TGCCGGTGACGTCGCGGAGGGAGTAGAGTTTCTTGTCGGCGGGACAGAAGCGGTCGGTCTGGCCCATCATGACGACGCCCATTTTCTGGAGCTGGGTGACGGCGGCGTCCATGGGGGTGCGGACATTGAAGCCTGGGATGGATTCCAGTTTGTCCAGGGTGCCGCCGGTGATGCCGAGGCCGCGGCCGGAGACCATGGGGACCCAGCAGCCGGTGCAGGCGACGAGCGGGGCGAGGATGAGGGAGACCTTGTCGCCGATGCCGCCGGTGGAGTGCTTGTCGACAATGGCGGGGTGGCCGGTGGGGTAGGAAAAGACATCGCCGCTGTGCATCATCGCGGTGGTGAGGGCGGCGACCTCGGCGGGGGTCATGCCCTTGAAGAAGACGGCCATGGCAAAGGCGGACATCTGGTAGTCCGGCACGTCTCCCGTGGTGTAGCCCTCGATGAGCTTCTGGATTTCCTTGGCGGAGAGTTCCTCGCCCTCGCGCTTGCGGGCAATCAGTGTGGGGATGTGCATTCCGGTTGCTAGCAAGGGGTGTGCCCGGGGGCGAGTGCGGAATTCGGGGATTTTAAACCAAGGAATACTCGGAACGCCCGGAAGGAAGAGGGACATCGGCGGGCCAAGCGAGGTCAGATGGACGTGGGCGGATGTGTCTTCCGGGAGAGAGGAGGTTTCCCCGTTGGAGAGCCGCAACATCGGCGATTCGGAGATCGCCGGTCCTTGGCGGAGAGGTGGCGGGCGGTGTGAGGGATGGGAGAGCGGAAAGGACGAGGGGAGACTTCTGCCGCCCCTGCCGGGGCTCAATATTTCGTGGAGCATCCTATCCGGCAGCTCACGCAGCCGGCGAATTCATGACGTCCTTCCGGGAGTGAAGACTCGATTCCCGCTGGCCTTACAAGCCCA
>CAXTTX010000106.1:914-13218 GCA_964247045.1 uncultured Verrucomicrobiales bacterium
CAGTTCTTCAGGCCCAGTTCGGGAGGTCGAGGCGGAACTCGGGGATGCGGGAGTAGACCCACTCGCCGGTGGCGGTGTCGCCGAAGAAGGCACCCTGCACCATGGCGCCGCGGGCGACGACGTGGTAGCTGTTGTAGGAGAAATGGCCGCCGGGCTCGATGACGGGGGTCTGGCCGACGATGCCCTCGCCCTCGACGACGGTGGTTTCGCCCTCGTCCTCACGGACGACCCATTTCCGCCCGCGGATGGTGACGGGGACGGGAGAATCGTTGTGGATGGAGATGAAATAGACGAAGGGATGGGGCTTGTCCTGGGGCGCGTCGAGGCTGGGCATGTAGATCACGTCGTCCACCTTGACCCGTAAACCCTCGAACTCATGGATTTCTCCTGCCATCTGGCCAAGTTTCCAACGGGTTGTGATGGGTGCCAAGCAAGAAAGCAAAAGGAATGGCGGGGGTGGAGGGGTGCAAGGAGTTGAGGAATTTGGAGGGGTGTGCCTGTGTGAAGAGATCAGTGAGCGGTGCGCGGCGTGGTTGAGCGGGGTGTGGTGGTGGGTAACTGCCATGAGGACGACAGGAATGTCGTCCCTCCTTACGGGCTGTGCCCGGGCGGGTGATTGACCCCCTCCCCTTTCCCGATTATCGATGGAGGCATGGCACCCACCCCACCTGTCGCGCTGAGCATCGCCGGTTCCGATTGTTCTTCGGGAGCGGGGATCCAGGCGGATTTGAAGACGTTCCAACACTTCCGGGTCCATGGGCTGACGGCGGTGACCTGTGTGGTTTCGGAAACGGCGAACCTCGTGCGGGCGGTGCATCCGGTGCCGGTGGAGGTGGTGGCGGACCAGGTTTCGCTGATGTTGCACTCCTTTCCGGTGGCGGCGGTGAAGACGGGGATGCTGTTTTCCGCGGCGCATGTGGCGGCCGTGGTTGAGATCCTGAGGGCGCATCCCGGGGTGGCGCTGATGGTGGACCCGGTGATGATCGCCTCGACGGGGGCATCCTTGTTAGAGGCGGATGCGGTGGCTGCTTATCAAGAGTTGCTGTTGCCGATGGCGCGGGTGATCACGCCGAATTTGCCTGAGGCGGAGGTGCTGCTTGGGAGGGAAATTCCGGATGTGGATGCGTTGGAAGAGGCCGCGCGGGAACTGGCGGAGCGGTATGGGACCGCGGTTTTGCTGAAGGGGGGGCACCTGGCGGGACGGGAGTGTATTGATCTGCTGGTGGAGCACGGACATGTGCACCGTTTCACGGCGGCGAGGATTGATTTGCCGGGCTCGCATGGCACGGGGTGCACGCTTTCGGCAGCGATCGCGGCGGCGATGGCGCTGGGGCAGCAATTGCCGGAGGCGGTGGGGACGGCGAAGGATTATCTGGGGAGGACGTTGAGGGAGTCGTATGAGTTTACGTCGCCGATCGGGGAGAGGGTGCATGCGTTGAATCAGGGGACGTGTTTGGAGGGGGCGGCACGGGGTTGAGATGATGGTTGCTGGCAAGACGGCAGACGGTGACGGGGGCAGGAGTGCCCCTGCTCCGGAGATGGCAAGAGTGGAAGAGGGTGGATCGTGTGAGGGCAGCAAGCAGTGACGGGGACAGGAGTGTCCCCGCTCCGACAGTTGCTGCGCTCCGGAAAAAAAACGGGGCGTGACATGAATCGGGGGAATCCGTAACTTGTCCGTAGCTTCGTCGCGCCGGTTACCCTACCGCCATACCCTATGGAAAATCCCCTCCACTCCCTCGGTTACAAATTTCTGAACCATACCCTCCAGGCGTCCACCGAGGGTGAAAATGCTCCCTCTTGGTCCCGCCGGGGGTTCATGCTGCTGGCCACGTCGCTGGCGAGTTGTTCCGCCGCGGAGCCGCTGAAACCCCGTCCACCGATTACCGCCGCGCCGAATGCAGCGCCGGTGAAAACCGCTGCAAACACCGCCTACCGCACGCCGCCGGTGCAGGGCCCCGTGCCGCGCAATCCGGACAATTCCTTTTCCTCCGAGTTTGCCAAGAGCGGAGGAATTTCCTTCTCCCGTGTGATGGTGTCCGGGAACTACATCGCGATGACCTTCGACGATGGCCCACACCCGCAGAACACGCCGCGGCTGCTGGACATGCTCCGCGAGCGGAACATCAAGGCGACCTTCTACGTCATCGGCCGCAGCGTGGATCTCTATCCACAAGTGCTCCGCCGCACCGTGGCGGAAGGCCATGAGATCGGCAACCACTCCACGACCCACCGCCTGCTCAGCAAGCTGGGCGACGAGGAACTCCGCCAGGAAGTCGGTCGTTGCCAAGAGTCCGTGAAGCGTGCGGCCGGGGTCACACCCGCCACCCTGCGCCCGCCCTACGGCGGCCTGCTCCAGCGCCAACGGGAGCTCGTCCACCGGGAATACGGCTGCCCCACCATCCTCTGGTCCGTCGATCCGCTGGATTGGAAGCGGCCGGGAGCCGGCGTGATCAGTTCCCGCATTCTGGCCGGTGCCTCCGCCGGTGGCATTGTTCTCTCCCACGACCTGCACGGCCAAACGGTGGACGCCATGCCTGCAACTTTGGATGGGCTGCTGCGCCGCGGTTTCAAGTTCGTCACCGTTTCCCAGTTGCTGGCGATGAGAACAGACGTCGCGGCGGCTTCCCCGGCGGCCGTTCCCTCGAATTCCTGATTTTCCCCCAGCGATCCGGCGGTGAGCTACACGATGTTTGGCGAGCGGTACTTCGCGACGCGGGAACGTCTCGCGCAGGTAATGCGCGGAATCGCCAGCCTCGCGAAGGACACGCATTCGGAACTCGGCGACCGCCTGCCCATCGCGGAAGCGGAGCGGGGACTCGGGCCGCCGTTCCTTTTCGTGGCCTGTGGCGAGGTGAATGCGGGGAAATCCACACTGATCAACGGCCTCTTCGGCCGCGACCTGTGCCGGGTGAACATCCTGCCTGAGACGGACCGCGTGCTGTGGTATCAGCACGGTGTGCCGGCCCGTGACGTGGAGGTCACGCCGATGCTGGAGGAGCGCTTCCGGCCCATCGAGTTCCTGCGGGATTTCAACCTGATCGACACGCCGGGGACGAACTCCATCGTGCAGGGGCATCAGGACATCACCGCGAAGTTCCTGCCGTCCGCGGATCTGATCCTCTTCGTTTTTCCGGTGACTAATCCGTGGGGTGCGGCGACGTGGAATTTCATCTCGGAACTTTCCGCGGAGAGCCTCAAACGCGTCGTCTTCATCATCCAACAGGCCGACCAGCGCGAGCCCATCGACATCGAGGTGATCAAGGGCCACATGGCGGATCTGTCGATGAAACGGATCGGCAGCGTGCCGCCGATCTTCGCTGTTTCCGGGAAGCTCGCCTACGAGGCAAAGCGGTCCGTGCCATTTTCCGGCGACCGCCTGAAGGCGAGCGGCTATGCGGAGCTGGAAGGTTTCATTTCGAAAAAGGTTTGCGAATCCCCGGAGCGGAAAGAGGCGCTGGAAGGCTGGCGTTCCCAGTCCGCCCACGCCCTGCGCGCGGTGGAGGATCACATCGAAAAGCAGACCAACGAGCTCAACAGCCAGGGCCGTTTCCTCGACACCATCGAGCGCGAGATCGACGAGATGCGCGAGCGTTTCGTTACCCGTCTGCCAACGCATTTGGCCGGCGTGGCGGAGGTCTTCGAGACCGAGGCGGTGTGGGTTTCCAAGGTGCTACGCAAACGCCTGGCGGCGATGCCATCCTTCACCCGTCTGATTACCGGCGATCGCACGGGGCCGGAGATGGAGGCGCTTTTCATCGAGCGGCTGCAATTCGCCGTGGAGGCGGTGGCGGAGAAAGACGGCGTGGAAGTCGTTGAATACTGTCGCAAGCATTGGAATGAACTCGGTGTCCGTGTGAAGGAAGCGATGGGAGTCGATCTCGGTGCCGCGGCGGACCTGGAGCAGACCCTGGACACCGCGCGGAAACGTTTCATCCAGCGTCTGGGCCGGGCGGCACGCCAAGGGATCGGGAACCTGAAGGTCCGCAACCAACTGGACAAGGAACTGCGCCGCCGGAACATCGCGCTGAAATCATTCACCTTCATGACGCTTTTTCTGACGACGGCGGGCGCGACGTGTGGCGGGCTGGGTGTGCCGTGGGCACCCTGGGTGCTCTGTGGTGTGGCCGCGCTTTTTCTAGCAGGTGGATTGCTCACCGCGGCCGTCACGCGGAAGTCGATCACGGCGGAGTTCCAGAAGCGACTGCTGGACACGTGCGGGAGCTTTGCCAGCACGCTGCGATCCGATTACGAGGAAGCGTTGCGCATCGTTTTCCAGGATTATGCTTCGGCGCTTTCGGCGGTTAGAAGCCATCTGGCGAAGGAGAAGCTTGCCATCGAGCCGAGGCTGAAGCGCTGGCAGGATTTGTTCCTGACGTTGAAGGCGATCGAGCAGGACTTGTGAGGATTATTGTCGTCCTAGCCGGTTGAATCGTGGGAGGCCGTGATGGAGGGGGCACTCCCCTCTGTAAGACCCGGTCTTTTCCCGTCGTCAACTCCGGAAGACCAGCACGATGGTGGGGGACAGGAGTGTTTGCGGGCGGGATGAAAGCAGTCAGGCCCGCCATGTCCGCTTCGCTCCGATTCCCCTCCGTCAGGGCTGTCCGTGGCTCACTTGTATTGGTAGGGGTCCTCGTCTTCGTCCGGTTCCGGCCGGGGGGCGGGAGGCGGATTTTCCAAGTCCGCCTTGCGGGCGCGGCGGAGGAAATAGGCTGCTCCGGCCATGACCACCAGGGAAGAAACGGTTCCCACCACGTAGCGTTTCACCGGGACCGGCGTCTCAATGTTCGGGTTCGCCGGCTTTTTGGCTGCCTCCAGCGCCGGCAACCAGGCCACGGCCAGCAGGACGAGACCTAACAGGCCATAGACGAGGGCAAGGATTCTCCGGATCATGGGTTGCTGCTGATGGGAAATCTCACATGTCCGCGAGGGATTGTCCACTGGCAAAGAGCGGCTCCATGCCATCTCCCGCCCGTCCGTGGCGTGGCGGGAAAAGGAAAAACCCGCAGTCCGGATGCCGGGCCGCGGGTTTTGGTTTGCCTTGTTTGTTAGTTGAAAGGATTATTGGCCTTCTGGCTTCGGCTCGGGAGCGGGCTTGTCGCTTTCCGGCTTCGGTCCACCGCCCTCGCGGGGTCCACCGCCCTGGCGTCCGCCACGCATGGCACCCATCGGGATCTCCGCACCGGCCGCACGGGCCGCCTGGATTTCCTCACGGTTGAGCTTGCCGTCCTTGTCGGTGTCGTATTTTTCGAGGAACTCCTTGCGCTTGGCCTCGAAGTCCGCGTCACGGGCCTTCTTCTCCTCATCGTTGAGGGTGCCGTCGCCGTCCTTGTCGTATTTCTTGAGGATCTCCTCCTGGCGTTTCTTGTTTGCCGCCTCACGCTCGTCGCGCATTGCCTTGCGCTCGTCGTCGGAGAGCTTGCCGTCGCCGTCCTTGTCGAACTTCTTGACGATTTCCGGGGGCAGCTCGCGTCCCTGGCGCTGCGGGGGTTTCTCGTCCTGGGCAGCGGCGAAGGAGCAGGTGCCGAGCAGGGCTGCCAGTGTCATCCAATTTGTCGATTTCATCGTATGGTTTTCGTTGATTTTTGAGACCCGGTTGCGGTCCCGTCCGCCCAATCAAACCACACCCACGCGAAAAGGTTGCGCGGCATTTGCCGGATTGAGTTGCAAGCCCCCCCGCTGCCGTCTTGGATTCCGCCCAGCCGATGGCAGACACCCCGCCGCCTCCCGTTCCCTCCAAAGCCATGGTATTCGTCCGACGCACGGCGAGCACCCTCGCGCTCTGGGCGGCGGTGACCGCGGCTTTCCTCAGTTTCAAGTCATGGGCGGCACTGGGCTTCATGGGGCTGCTGGTGGTCGTGGCGACCATCGAGTATTTCAAGATGCTGCGGGACGCGGGGGTGAAATGTTTCCCCTGCTTCGGGACCTTCGTGGGCGTCGGTTACACCATCGCCATCTATAGCTTTTTCCTCCGCGGCGAGGCGATGATTCCCGGGGCGGTCGATTGCTTTGCCATCGTCCTGGCCATCGTCGGCCCCTTTATCCTGCAACTGCGCCGTCCGATCCAGGGCACGGAGCCGCTGGTGACGGTGGCGCTGAACGTGACCGGCTTCGTTTACATCGCCTTCCTTTTTAACTTCGCCGCGCGTATCACGTTCCTGCCGCCTGGTGCCACGGACGTGCCCGGCATCGTCGGGAAGCCCGGCGCTTTCCTGCTGCTCTGGCTGTTAGCCGTCACCAAGTTCACGGACATGGGCGCCTACATCACCGGATCGATGGTCGGGAAGCACAAGATGATCCCGCACGTGAGCCCGGGGAAAACCTGGGAGGGTTTCGGCGGGGCGCTCTTCTTCGCGCAAGTCGCCGGTTGCGGCCTGTATGCCCTTTTCCCCGACCACCTGCGGGTGCTGGGCGGGTGGAACCACGTCATCATCCTCGGGCTGATCCTCGCGGTGCTGGCCGTCGTGGGCGACCTCGCGGAGAGCATCGTGAAGCGCTCCATCAACGCGAAGGACTCGGGGAAATTCCTGCCCGGGATCGGCGGCTCGCTGGACCTCATCGACAGCATTTGTTTCACCGCCCCCGCGCTGTATTTCTATCTGGTGTGGGTCTTGCTCCCGGCGACATGAGCGGCAACAGGACCAGACGCCGGGTTGTTCTGTTAGGTTCCACCGGTTCCATCGGCACCTCCACCCTGAAGGTGGCCCGCGAGCTGGCGGAGGAAATCGAGATCGTTGCGCTGGCGGCTTGTGGGAATATGGAGAAACTCGCCGCCCAGGCCCGCGAGACCGGCGTCCGCCACGTCGCCCTGTATGACGCTTCCAAGGAAGCGGCGCTTCGCGCGCTTCTGCCGGAAGGTGTGGAGATCCACATCGGACCGGAAGGACTTTCCGAACTCGCCACGCTGCCCGGCGCGGATGTCGTTCTCGTGGCCATCGTCGGCACGGCCGGTTTGTCCCCTGCCCTCGCGGCCATCGAGGCGGGCAAGGATCTGGCGATTGCCTCGAAGGAGATCCTGGTCATGGCCGGCGAAGTCATCACCGCGGCCGCTGAAAAGCGCGGGGTGAAGCTCCTGCCGGTGGACAGCGAGCACAATGCCATTTTCCAGTGCCTGGACGGCCATCGCGGTGGCGCGGCGGAAGTTTCCCGTCTGATCCTGACCGCATCCGGCGGTCCTTTCCGCACCTGGCCCGCGAATCAGATCGCCTCCGTCACCGTCGCGCAGGCGCTGAAGCACCCCACTTGGGAAATGGGACCGAAGGTCACCATCGATTCCTCCACGCTTTTCAACAAGGGGCTGGAAATGATCGAGGCCCGCTGGCTTTTCGGGATCGGCATGGACCGCATCGACGTGGTGGTCCACCCGCAGAGCATCGTCCACTCGATGGTCGAGTTCACCGATGGCTCGGTGCTCGCCCAGCTCAGCCGGACGGACATGTGCTTTCCCATCCAGTATGCGCTCACCTGGCCGCGGCGGGTGAAGGGCGGGCTGAAACCGCTGGATTTCCCGGCGCTGGCGAAGCTGGAATTCGAGGCGCCGCGCACGGATGTCTTCCCGGCGCTCGATCTCGCCCGCCGCGCCGGATTGGCCGGTGGCACGCTCCCCGCCGTTTACAACGCCGCGAACGAGGTGGCCGTGGATGCCTTCCGCGCGGGGAAACTTTCCTTTCCCGGTATCTGGCAATGCGTCGCCGCCGTGATGGAGAGCCATGAGGTGCGTTCCTCCCGCGATCTGGAGGCGGTTGTCGCCGCGGATCTTTGGGCGCGCGAGGCCGCTGCAAGCTTCATCGGCGCGGCCGGTTGACGTGGCCGTCATTTCGGGCTTTCCTTGTGCTCCGGGCATCCCCCTTTTTTCCGTCCATGAAATCCACCTGGTTCACCACCGTCCTCGCCGCGGCATCGTTCTCGCTCTGCCTGCCCGCCCACGCGACTCCCGCGGACGCGCAGAAACTCCAGCGGAACTATCAGTTCGCCTTCGACAAATGGGCCGCCGAACTCCGCGCGGCGAAAACCCCGGAGGAAAAAAACAAGATCTGGAACAGCCGCCCGGACGCCACCCCCTATGCCCGCGACATGTGGGTACAAATCGGCGGTGATCTGGACCAGGACTGGACGCTTGAGCCCGCCGCCTGGTTCATCCGCACCACCCCCGGCCTGCTCACCCGCGACGAGACCGGCAGCCCACGCCCGATATTCACCAAGGAGAACGATGCCATCCGCAAGGCCATCGAGGCCCGCCACCTCGCGAGCAAGAAACTCCTGCCGATCTGCGCCGCCCTCGCCGCGGTGCCCGATGCCAAATCGGTTTCGCTGTTGGAGAAGATCCAGGAAAAGAATCCGGATCCGGAGATCCAGGGAGCAGCCGCCATGGTCGCGGCCATCCAGTTGAAGACCCTCGGCGAGGCACCGGACATCATGCAGAAGCGCCTCACCTACATCCGCAAGGCGATCCAACAGAGCGCCAATGTCAAACTGGACGACACGCCGGTTTCCAAGCTGGCGGAAGACGAGCTCTACATCATCCGTTTTTTGAGCAAGGGCCGCGAGGCTCCGGATATCGTGGGTGCCGACACCGCCGGCCGCGCGCTTTCACTGTCCGCGAACCAAGGGAAGATCATCGTTCTTTTGTTCTGGAACAGCAACGTGCCCGACGCCAAGCGCATCGTCGAAATCACCACCGCGATGGAACGGAAATACAAGGGTCGCCCGGTCGCCATCCTGGGTGTCAACAACGACACCACCGAAAAACTCCGCAATCTCCAAGCGGACGGCACCGTCCCTTTCACCAATTTCTCGGACCCTGACAACAAGCTCGCCCAGACCTACCGCGTCGGTGCGTGGCCCCTCGTCTACATCCTCGATGGCCAGCGCAAGATCCACTACGCCGGGGCACCCGGATCCTTCGTCGAGGCCACCGTCGAGGCGCTGCTGGAAGACATGAAGAAAGCTCCTGCCAGCACGCCCAAGGCAGCGGCTCCCGGAGTGCCCGTGCCGCAGCGGTAATTCCCGCGTTTTCACGGCGGAATTCCTTCCTTGCCCCGCCGGGGTGAGATGGCATTCTCGTGGGTGCGGCCACGGACACGCCCCCGCTTTTTCCCAACCCAGCGTGTTCCCGTGCCAGCCAAACCCATGCGGCACCGCGCTCCATCCCTCATGCCCCTTGTCGTCCTGGCAGTCGGCCTTGCCGCCGCCTGGCAAACCGTGAAGCATGCCCATGAGGAGGAGGCCGCAAAAAAGCGGCAGGCCGCGGCAGCCCAACTTACCACCGGCTACGTGATCGGGGCGGATGGAAAAGCGAACCGGAATGATCTTGCCGACCTGCCGGTATCCCGGATCCGCGAGTTTTTCATCCTGCCGGAAGATCTGAAGGATGATCGTGTCAGCGACTACCTGCGGACCCATACGCCACGGTTGAAGCCGGGCAAGGGAGGCGGCCAGTCGCTCACGGTTGAATGAGGAGAACTGTCGTCTCTCTTCAAAATCAAAGACACCCTGTTAGCCACACGCGGTCGCGCCACGGCCAACAGCCCGCGACGGTCGCAAACTGAGGGCGTGGTGGATGAGGCAGTCCCGCCGTCCATCCACGCTTCGCTCCGATTGACGCTACCGAAGAGGATTGCCTCAATTCACATCCGTCCTAAAGGGCGAGGCTGGCAGGCCTTCCTTGTTCCATAGATTCACATCCGGCACGTTGGCCCAGCCGTAGCGGACGGCCTTCGGCTGTGGCACGTCCTTGGAACTTACCACCACCGCGTTGCCGCGGATCTCCGCCCCGGCGGGTTTAAAATTCCCGTCCTCGCCCGCGATGGTGAACCCCTTCAGGATGCCGTCCTTCGCCACCAGGCCGCCGCCAACATGGGTGAAGGAAAGGGCGACCTTGTCCCCGGAGACCTTCATCGACTGATAGACCGGTCCGGAATACACGATCTTCTCGCCATAGGCCACCGCCCGGGCCGCCAACGCGAGGCGCTTGCCCACGGGTTCCTTGTTGATCGGGTGGATGTCGCCCGCGTCGCCCACGTCCGTGGTCACGGCCATGGCCGTGTCAGCCACCTTGCCTGTTGTCAGAAGCTGTGCCTCGCGGAGTTCCGGGGTCATCCTGTCGTTCGGGGCGATCTGCACGAAGAGGAAGGGAAGTTTCGGCATCTTCCACTTTTCCCGCCAGTCGGCGATCATCGCCGGGAAACGGTCCCGGTAATCGCGGGCGAACTCGTTGTTACTCTCCCCTTGGTACCAGATCACGCCCTTGATCGGAAATGGCAACAGCGGGGCAATCATGCCGTTGTAGAGGACCGACGTGGTATTCTGATCCTTCGGTTTCGCCACCTCGATCCCCTGGCTGGTCAATGCCTCCGGGCTGGTCCATGCTTCCACCCGGGTTCCGCCCCACGACGAATGGATGATGCCGACCGGCACCTTGATTGCCGGCTGGAGGTCGCGGGCGAAGAAAAACGCCACCGCGCTGAAATTTCCCGCCGTCTCCTTCGAGCAGAGGTCCCACTTGCCATTCGCGTCCTCCGCAGCGCTGCCAGTGAATTTCTTCGGCACCGTGTAGTGGCGGATGAGCGGCAGATCGGCTGAGGCCAGGGCCTGCTCCCAGCCGATGACTCCCCGCTGTTTGTCGCGCGGAGCGAGGGTGCGCTCCATGTTCGATTGGCCGCTGGCCAGCCAGACGTCGCCCACCAGCAGGTTTCCAACCGTGATGGTGCTGCTGCCCGTGATCTTCATCTCAGCGCCCTTCGCGCTGGCCGGTAGCGGCTTCAGCTTCACCACCCACTTGCCATCGGCGGCCGTGGAGGTGGCGGATTGTCCGGCGAACTGCACGGTCACTTTGGTGCCCGTTTCCGCCGTGCCCCAGACCGGGATTTCGACGCCCCGCTGGAGGACCGCGTTGTCCCGAAACAGGCTATTCACCCGGATGATCTTCGCCGGATCCTTGCCGGTCAGCGCCTGAAAGGCGGCCTTCGCCATTTCGCCCGCGCCCTCGGCATTCGGGTGAACCTTGTCCGGCAGCATCGGGGACTTGCCCTCCAGCGCGGCATGCATGTCGATCACGCCCGTTTTCAGGTCGGCAGCCAGCTTGTCGAGAATGGGAATCTGCTCCTGCACCCCGGCCTCATTGATCCCGAAATTCCCCGGCTCCGGGACGGGCACGGGCCGGCAAACGTAGACCCGCGGCGAGGACCGCAGCTTCTGGAAGGTTTTCACCAATTCCCGGTAGTCGCCATCGAACTCGTCCTTGAACTGCCAGTTCTGCTTCTTGGTGTCGTTCGTGCCGAGCATGATGATCACCGCGTCCGGCTCGAAATCCTGCGCTTTTTTAAAGGCTGCCTCCTGCCAATACGGATGATCGCCCTTTTTCAGGAGCGTCCGCCCGCCCACGCCGAAGTTCCCCACCTGCCATTCCGGCCCGAGGAGGCTGCCAAGCTGCTTGGGATAGGGATTTCCGCCCGATCCCGAGCCCTCGGTGATACTATCGCCCACGCAGGCGACCTTCAGCGGACGCCCGGCTTTCGGCACAAGTGGTGGCATGATCTCTGCAACGGCGGACAGCGGCAGGGCAAGGGATGACAGTAGAATCAGGAACTGGAGGGTTTTCACGGTGGTATTTGTCTCCGCCGGTCAACGCTCCGTCCATGCCGAATCTTTCCTCCTTTCGAGTTAGCGCTTCCAGAAACTTGCTGCATACTTGCGGAAATCCGAGACAGTTACGCCGTCCCGTGCCGTTACCCCATCATGCGGGGAATGCCCAGGCCGCCAAGCCGGGGAATATCCCGCCCATCCGAACATGAACCCGAAACTGAAAGTCATCCTTCCGGCGTTGTCCGTCTCCGCGTCCCTCGTCACCACGGCCTACGCCTTCGGTTTCTGGAACAACAAGGAACAGCTTGACGCCAAGGCCACCGACGCCGCCGTGACCACCCTGACCTCCAAGGTCCTGGAAAGCTCGCAGTTCGCCCACCGGCAACTCGACGACGCGCTGGCCGCGAAGTTCCTAGACCGCTATCTGGACACGCTGGACCCAGCGCACATGGTTTTCCTCCAGAGTGACATCGACGAGTTCACGAAATTCCGCCCCACTCTGGCCGGTGCGACCCGCGAGCAAGGCGACACGCGCCTCGCCCACCTCATTTTCCAGCTTTACCAGCAACGCTTGGACCAGCGGGTGAAGTTCATCTCCATGGCCCTCGAAAAGGGCGGCTTCGATTTCAGCGGCAACGAGGAGTTCTCCTACGACCGCAAAAACGCCCCGCGTCCAGCGGACATCCCCGCCGCCGAGGCGCTCTGGAGCCAGCAACTCCGCTAC
>CAXTTX010000107.1:0-4837 GCA_964247045.1 uncultured Verrucomicrobiales bacterium
CCCCTCATTTCCGCCAAGCCTCTAAATCCAGGACTTGTGTATAAAGATCAGCACTTCAGTGGTGGGCTATTTTCGGATATGATTACGAGGTGGGTGATGATGGAGCGTGATGAGGCGTGGCAACGCCAAGGCCGACCGGAACAATCCGCAGGATTTTGGCCGAAGGCAAATCGGCCCTCCTTACTCAATGCGCGGGGCCTTGTTGCTCCTGGATGTATTCCTGCTTGAGACCGAGGGCCTCGGGGGCATGGAGGACGAGCATTTTCATGCGGGCATCCTTGGGGACGGAGCTGCGGGTGGCCTTGGAAACGAGGATCATGAGGCCGATGGAAAGCGGGACGGCCCAGATGGCGGGTTGTTCGGCAAGGATGCGGAGCAAGGGATGGACCTTCCAGAAATCATTGATGCCTTTGAAGCCGGAGAAGAGTTTGCCCATGGGGCCGGGATCGAGGGCGAGGGTGCTCGCATTGACGACGGCGGCCGAGATGAGAGCGCAGAGGCCGCCGGAAAGCATGCCGGTGGCGGCACCCTTCATGGTCATGCCACGCCACCAGACACTCATGAAGAGGAGGGGGAAATAACTGGCAGCGGCGATGGCGAAGGCCTGGCCGACCATGAAGTTGATTTCGAGGGGCTCCACCAGCGAGCCAAGCAGGACGGAAACACCGCCGATGAGGACGGCACACCACTTGAACATTTTCATGCGTTCTTCCGCGGTGGCATTAGGACGCAGCATGCGGCCGTAGACATCGTGGGCGAGGGCACCGGTCATGGAGACGAGGAGGCCGGAGAAGGTGCTCATGAAGGCGGCGAAGGCACCAGCGCAGGTGATGCCGCTGAGGATGGAACCGAGGACCCCGTATTTCGCGCGGATGAGGGTGGGGAGTTCCAGCACCACCTTGTCGGGTCCCTTGGAACCGGTGGCATTGTAAAGTTCCGGCAGGAAGTTGCGGCCGAGCACGCCGAAGACCGGCGGGAAGACATAGAACACGCCGATGAGGATCATGACCCACATGGTGGTCCGTTTCGCGGCGACACCATCCGGATTGGTGTAGAACCTAACGAGGATATGAGGAAGGCCGGCGGTACCGCAGACGAGTGCGACGATCAGGGAGAAGGTATAGAGGAGGGAAAACGGTCGGGATTGTTCCGGGGTGAGGCCAGCGGCCTTGGCGGCCTTGGTGGTGAGCGGGCCGAAGGGTGAAATCCAGGCTTCGTCCTTGGGAGCCTTTTCCGGGATGGCGAGACGCTCGCCTTTTTCCGGCTCGACGGTCCGCGTTATGGCGGGACGCGCCGGTTCAATGGAGGATTTGTTCAGGGAAAGGTTATTGCCGTAGCCACCATACACGAACATGAGGACGAAGATGGGCACGGAGATGGCGAACATCTTGATCCAGTATTGGACGGCCTGGACCAAGGTGATGCCCTTCATACCGCCCAGGGCGACGTTCAAGGTGATGACGACACCGACGAGGGCGACACCGACCCAGTAGGGCAGACCGGGAAAGATGTAGGCGAGGGTGGTGCCCGCGCCTTTCATCTGCGGCATGGTGTAGAAAAAGCCGATGAAGAGGACGAAGCAGACGGCGATCTTGCGGAAGACCGGGGAGTCATAGCGGCCTTCCGCGAAGTCCGGGATGGTGTAGGCGCCGAAGCGGCGCAAGGGACCGGCGATGAAGAGGAGGAGGAAGAGATAGCCGCAAGCGTAACAGACCGGATACCACAGCGCGTCATAGCCGGAGGACATGACCATGCCGGCGATGCCCATGAAGCTGGCGGCGCTGAGGTATTCGCCGGAAATGGCGGAAGCGTTCCAACCGACGGAGACGGAGCGTCCGGCGACGAAGAAGTCCGAAGCGGACTTGGACGTTTTCGCGGAGCGGAAACCCATCCAGATCGTGATGACGACCGTGATGGCGGAGAAGGCAAGGATCCAGTAGTCGATGTGCATCGGTGGAGGGCTTTCAGATCAGGGTTTGCGCTTGTTGCCTTCGGCCGCGTGACGGACCTCCTCATTCTCCAAGGCCATGGAGCGGGTGATGAAGAGGCGCGCGATGATCCAGACATAAGGAAAGAAAAGGACGCCCAGGACGAGCCAGCTCAGGGGAAAGCCGCTGATGCGGGTGGCCATCAGCGCGGGATGCCAGTAATTGAGAAGAGGCAGGCCGAAGAGGACGATGACGAAGGCGACGGCGCAGCCGACAGAGAGTTTGAGCTGGCGCTTCATGAGGCCGGCGAGGAATGCCTCGCTGTGGATGAAGTCGTTTTCCTGGGGCGGGGTTTCGGGCATCGGATGGGAAGGTTTTTGAACTATCATGAGAAACAGGAAAGGACCCCCCTGCGGCAAGAACGATTTCCCCCTGCCCCTCCAAGGGATGAGAGGGAGAAAGTTCCCGGTTTCCAGGTTTTCAAACGCACCATATGGGTTAGGGTCCGGACATGCCGCTGCTGGAAAACTTCCTGGATCCCGACACCGTCTCGCTGAAAATCTGCGGGGTGACGAAGCGTGAGGATGGAGAGCAACTCGCGGCCATGGGCGTGGACGCGCTGGGGGTGAATTTCTGGCCGAAGTCGAAGCGGTTCCTTTCCGCGGATGAGGCGGGCTGGCTGCATGAGTTGCACGGGAAGATCCTGCGCGTGGGCGTTTTCGTGAACGAAGCGCCGGAGTTGCCGCTGCGGCTGGTTCGCGACGGTTATCTGGATCTCATCCAGTTGCACGGCGACGAGACGCCGGAAGACACGGCGGTCTACCGCGAGGCGGGGGTGCCATTCATCAAGGCGATCGGCGTGAAGACGCGGGCGGACCTGGAGCGCGCCGGCGAGTTTGGCGCGCTGGGCATCCTGTTGGACGCGCACGCGCCGGGTATCTATGGCGGCACGGGCGAGGTGTTCAACTGGGAACTTGCCTCGGCTTTCCGGCGGAATCACCCGGAGATTCCAATTCTATTAGCGGGCGGCATCGTGCCGGAGAACGCGCGGCTGGCGGCGATGAGCGTGCGGCCGGCGGGGCTGGATGTGGCATCCGGGGCGGAGATCTCGCCCGGCATCAAAGACTTCCAAAAGGTGGCTGCATTTCTTACGGCGCTGCAGCGCCAACCTCAAACATGCTGACCGATTCCCACTGCCACCTTGCCTCGCACAAGTTTTCACCGGAGGAGGTCCCTGCCCTGCTGGAACGGTCCCGCGCGGCGGGTGTCACGCGGATCGTTTCGCTGGCGACCAGCCTGGATGACCTGGGACCCAACCTGACGATCGCCGCGAACCCGATGGTACACGCGTGCATCGGCATCCACCCGTGCGACGTCCATCACACGCCGGATGACGCGGTGGCGATCCTGGAGAAGCACGTGGCTGATCCACGGGTGTGCGGCATCGGGGAGACGGGCTTGGATTATTATCACCCCGCCCCGGAGGGATGGGAGGAGGAGGCCTTTCGCGCGCGGCAGAGGAAGTTCCTGCGGGAGCACTTCGAGCTGGCGGGGAGGGCGAAGCTCAACGTGGTGATCCACACGCGGGACCGGGAGGGGTGCGGCTCGTTCGAGGACGCGCTGGATATATATAGGGAGTATCAGCGGGATGCGAAGGCGGTGTTCCACTGTTTCATCGGTCCGTGGGAGAATGCGGAGCGGGTTCTGGAGCTCGGCGGACGGGTTTCCTTCGGCGGGGTGGCGACGTTCAAATCCGCCCGGGAGGTGCGGGAGACGGCCCTGCAATGCCCGGCGGGGAGCTTCATGGTGGAGACGGACGCGCCCTATCTGGCACCGGAACCGTTCCGGGGAAAACGCAACGAGCCATCCTATGTGAGGAACACGGCGGAATATCTGGCGACGCTGCGGGGGGAAACATTGGCGGACCTGGCGGCGCACACGACCCGGACGGCGGCGGGGTTTTTCCGATTCCGGCCGGAATCGGATTGAATAAAGGGGCGGGGCCGTGACGTTTCATCCGCAAGGAGAGGCTCCCTCTACCGCGCTTCCCCAACCGAAATCCAACCCGCCAAATCCCCGATCATGACTCCGATCCGCATTTTCGCCCCCGCGCTCGCCGCGTTCGCCATTGTTTCATGCGCGAACGACAAAGGAAGCAGTGGCCAATACGACACCACCCCCGGCAACACTTACGGTGCCGCGGCAGCCCCGGCAGCTCCTTCCAATCCGGTCTATGACACGCCGGCGGCTTACGAGGAAAATGCGACCACCCAGACTGGCACGCCGGCCGGTGCGATCAGTCCTTACAATCCGGAACCTTCAGCGACACCGGCCGCTCCGGCCGCGGGTGTGCCAGCAGCACCACAGGCACCGTTGGCTCCCTCGAACGGCGCGGCCATCATCCACACGGTGGTGCCGGGCGACACGCTTTCCGGGATCAGCGCGAAATATAAAGTTCCGTCGGCGACGATCCGGCAGGCGAACAACATGAAGAACGACACCGTGGTGCTCGGCCGCAAGATGGTGATTCCACCCATCCGCTGATTGATGTTTTCTACGGCCGGAGGCGAGCACGCCTCCGGCCTTTTTCATTTTCCGCCATGAGACCGCTTCCCTTGTTCCTGTTGTTGTCACTCGCCGTCCCGCTGCCCGCCATCGCGCAAAAGAAAGAACCCGCGCCGGCGGAGAAGAAAGAGGCGAAGGAGGCATCACCCGCCGCGGAAAAAGAATCGGCACCCACGGAAGAGAAGCTGCAGGAGAGTCCGCGGGAGACGGCGGTGGAAGAAATGATGGCCGAGCACAAGACGAAGGAAGACCTCGAAGCGGCGATCACGAAGGCGAGAAAGAACGGTGTCGCGGAGCAGGCGATCCTGGAGGCGCGTTTTATTTTCAACGTGGATCGGAACGAC
>CAXTTX010000107.1:4847-13158 GCA_964247045.1 uncultured Verrucomicrobiales bacterium
GAGGAAGCGCTCGCGGCAATGCTGCCGGAACTCGCCGCACGGAAAGACGCGTTCAAATTGGAAGACTCCGCGATCTTCGGCGTGGAGGAAGATTGGAAGGCGGTGATCGAGTACGTCGAAGCCATCGCCGCGCTGAGGAAGGAAGACAAGGCGGGATTCAAATTGCACATCACGGAAGCTTTCTGGCTGAGTCCGAGACAGGCCGCCGCCTTCACACCACGGATCGAAAAGCTGCGGCTGGAAGAGGCGATGGAAGGAGTGAAGATTGAATTCGCGGACAAGTTCCTGCCGCTGCAGAGCGGCGACGCGGTTTCGCTGAAGACGCTCTCGGAAGGCAAAAAAGCGGTGATTTTCCACTTCTGGTCGGCCTCGAGCCCCGAATGCGAGGAGGGCATGCCGGACTATGTCACGACCGCGAAGACGCTCGGCGAAAAAGGCATCGCGATGATTTCGATGCTGCCGGAAAGCAACCCGGAGGCACTGGATGCGGCGAGAAAGATGATCGCGCCGCTGGGAGCGAAGCCACCCGGCGCGTGGCTGGTGGATCGCAAGGAGAAGCCGCTGTCGCGCGAGCTGCGCGTGCAAGCACTGCCTGTTTTCGTGCTCGTTTCTAACGAAGGAAAGGTGCTCTTCTGAAGACACGCTGTGGAACGCGCTGCAAAAAATCGAGCCGGGCATCACGCGTCCGGTCATCGGAAGCGACGCGAAATAACAGGCGGAAGAAATACGAACGGCCTAGTAGTTCGGATAGAAGGGTGAAGAAGGACTTGAACCTTCTTTCACTTTTCTTAAAAATATGGTGATTTCAACTTGACGGAAGTATGAACTACTAGTTACCTCGTCGCTAGCGAAGAGTGATCCCACCTTATGGCGCGCCCCGTTCACCCCTCCAACCTCGAACTCCAAGCACTGTCGGTGCTATGGCATGAGGGACCATCTACGGTCGCAACCGTACATGAGACGCTGCCTGATGGAAAGGACCGGGCCTACACGACCGTGCTGTCCGTGATGCAGAGCCTGGAACGGAAAAGCCTGGTGAAGCGGGCACGGGT
Organism: uncultured Verrucomicrobiales bacterium; assembly: GCA_964247045.1. Taxonomy (GTDB): domain Bacteria; phylum Verrucomicrobiota; class Verrucomicrobiia; order Verrucomicrobiales; family Akkermansiaceae; genus Luteolibacter. The sequence continues at coordinate 5,900 of CAXTTX010000107.1, forward strand.
TGGCCGGGCCCACGTCTATGAGGCGGCTTATTCGCAGGAGGTGATCGTGCAGCGCGCGACCCACGACTTTCTAACAAATGCTTTTGGAGGACGCCTTGGAGAGGCGCTCCTCGCAATCCTCTCCGCTGGCACATTAACGCCGGAAGAGAAAACAAACATCGAACGCGAACTCCAACGACACAAAACAATGGCTGCAAAAAAAACAGCGAAGAAAGCCGCAAAGAAAGTTGCGAAGAAAGCCCCTGCCAAGAAAGCCGCCGCCAAGAAGGCACCGGCCAAAAAGGTAGCTAAGAAAGCCCCCGCCAAGAAAGCAGCCAAGAAGGTTGCCAAAAAGGCGGCGAAGAAAGTTGCCAAAAGCGCCAAGAAAACGGTGAAGAAGGCCGCGAAGAAGACCGTGGCCAAGAAAGCCCCTGCCAAAAAAGCCGCCAAAAAGGCTGCCAAGAAGGCACCGGCGAAGAAAGCCGCTAAAAAGGCTGCCAAGAAGGCTCCTGCCAAAAAGGCTGCCAAGAAGGCCGCGAAGAAGAAGTAATCCACATACCCCCGGGTGTATAACGCGTGCGAGGCCCCGCGGGCCGAACGGCCGTTTGCCGCCGCAAAGGTATATCAACGGCGGGGGATCTGCGGATCCCCCGCCTCTTTTTAGGCAAAAAGGGGTTGCATCCCCCACGGGCTCCGTCCTAGTTTCGCCCGCCCTCGGCGGCAACGACCATGCGCGGTTAGCTCAGTGGTAGAGCACCACCTTGACACGGTGGGGGTCACTGGTTCGAACCCAGTATCGCGCACCATTCTCTCCAAAGGAATCCTTTGATTTTCAATTACCTGCGATGAACGCAGCGCCGCCCGCACCCGAGGAACTTGACGCCCTTGTGCGCCTGATCGACGACGAGACCCCGGAAGTCCGCGTCCGGGTCGCCGAGCGACTGTCGCAATGCGGCGGAGACATCAGCGAGTGGCTGGCGACCCGGCCAAAAACGCTGAGCGCGCGGGAGAAGGAATTGCTGGTGGAGATGCTGAGTCCACCGCGCCGGGAGACCCTGGCACGCGAGTGGATCGCCCCGACCGGTGGTGCCCTGGCGCTGCAGGAGGACTGGGAAACCTTCGAGGCCATGCTGCGGACGCTGTCGGATTTCCTGCATGACGGGATTTCGCTGAGGCAGCCGCTGTCCGACGCGCTGGACCTGCTGGCGGAAGAGGCCGCGGCGGATGGCGTGACGTCCGCGAACGAATTGCGGAACTACCTTTTCACAAGCAACCGCTTCTCCGGAAACCGGGAGGGTTACAACGACCCGCGAAACTCGGACCTGGCGTGGTGCATCGCGGAAGGGAAATCCAATCCGCTGGGATTGTGCCTGATCTTCATCCTAACAGGAAGGCGGCTGGAACTGGAGGTGGAGGGGGTGAATTTCCCGGGCCACTTCATGTGCCGCATTTTCGAGGATGGCTATCCGCTGATCGTGGACTGTTTCGAGAAGGGAAGGCCGCACTTGCAATCGACGCTGCTGGAAAGCCCGGATCTCACGCGCTCGCAACGGGCGATCCTGCGGCAATCGGCCGATCCGGGAACGATCCTGGTGCGGCTGCTGAACAACCTGCACAAGGCGCTGGAGCAGGCGGAGCGGGAAGAGGACGCGGGCTTGGTCGGGGAATTGCAGGCGACGCTGGAGTGAAACGCGCGGCCTTCCCCGAATTCGCTACCAAATTCCCAAAGCAGCCAGTTGCTTGGTCGCGGCTTCCGCCCAACCACGGTTTGCAGCGGGCGAAGCTGGAGAAGGATGAAGCACCCGGCCGGTGATGGCCTTGCTGCCGATGGCGGCGGCGGCACGTGAAAGACGCTCCTCGGCGAAGCCACCGACACCGATGAGATACGCGGGCTTCATCAAGGCGATGACCTCCTGGAGATGTTTCATGCAAGCATCCTCAACGGGCGCCATCTCGGAGGAGCGGAGTTTGTCCGGAGTTAAGTTCGCACCGGTCTCACTCATCCACACGAGCGGGCAATAGTTGAGGACGAAGTGATCCTTGAAGAAAGCCTCCGGCTTGGGAAAGCGTTCCGAAAAGAGACCCCAGAGACGACGGCCGCTCACCTCGGAACGTTTGCATTGGAAGCCCTCGATGGGACGCTTCGGGTGCTCGGGAACCGGTTTGCCGATGGGAGCATCGATGCCCATCCAATCGCGGACGGCGGCGACCTCGCCGAATGGAATGCCCGTCTGGGCCATGCCGAAGGGACCGGGATTCATGCCCAGAAAGATGACGCGTTTCTTTCCCGCACCAAAGCGCTCCAGATAGATGCGGTGCGCTTCCCAGGTGTAATCGAGCGTCCGGTAGACACAGGCGACGGGCGGCGAGAAACTCATTTCCCGTAGGTCGTCGGCAAGGCGCCGCGTGGACGCGATCAATTCATTCATGGGTCGGACGGTTCAGGCTTTCCAAGCGAAGACGAGCACGAGCAAGGCGACCGGGATGTAAAGCAGCGTGGAGAAAAACAACTTCCGCGCGGAAGTGCGTTCCCCATCGCGGGCGAACTTGAGCGAGAGGGCGAGCATGATGAGGGCGAGCAATGGCCCCACGATGGTCCAGATGATGTTGGCGAAACCGAAGAACGCGGGAATCAGCGAGAAGATGGCCAGCACGAGGCAGAAGAACGCGGAGAGAATGCCACACTTCCTGCCGGTGAGATCGCCATTGGACCACATCTTGTAGCCGACCGATTCATACTCCTCACGGCAGAGCCAACTGATCGCGATGAAATGCGGGAGCTGCCAGAAAAAAAGGATGCCGAAAAGGAACCACGCTTCCAAGCCGATCTTACCACCCGCACCGACCCAGCCGATCATGGGAGGAATCGCTCCGGGAATCGCTCCGATGAGCGTGTTCACGGAACTGAACCGCTTCATGGGCGTATAGACGAAAACGTAGATCGCGATGGTCGCGGCCGTGAGATAGGCGGCGAGGTTTCCCACCTGGACCGCGAGATGGATGATGCCAATGGCGGAAAGGACCCAGCCAACGCCAAACGCGACGAGAGGATCCATGCGCCGCGAGGGCAAGGGGCGGTCCGCGGTACGTTTCATCCGCGCGTCCAGATCGACCTCCATGAGTTGGTTGAACGCCGCGGAACCGAATGCGGCAGCGCCCGTGCCGAGAATCGTGTGAAGAAGCTTCATCCAGTTCAACTCACGCAACCAGTTTTCCTCGACGCCGCGGGAATAGAGGAGGAAGCCGAAGAAGGTGGTGATGAGGACGAAGAAGTTCAGGTTCACCTTCATCAGCACGGCCAGATCCTGCCGCAGCCCCGGCGGGGGTGGCGGTGTTTCAAGGGCAGCGGCTTTCTCCATCCCGGTTTCGTCCATGGCGCGGCGGCATCCTGCGGGGGAGGCGTGACAATTCCAAGCAGTGACTTGCCTGCCGCGGCGTTTCGGGTTGCCGGCTTTGCCTCGACGGGGGGGGGAAATCCGGGTAGCGTGACCCGCCAAACCCTTCTCCCTTCGTGAAGATCCCATTCATCCTCGTGCTGTCGGCTTGTCTTGTTGTTTCCGCGGGCGCACGCACCTGGACCGACCCGCAAGGCCGGAAGATCGAGGCGATGCTGATGCGGGTGGAAGGAACGAGCGTGATCCTGCGGATGGCTGACGGGCGCGAGGTCCCCTACCCGCTCGCGAAGTTGTCCGAGGAGGATCGCAAATTCGCCGAAGCCAACCGGCTGCCGGCCGGCGCGGCGAAATCCACCCCGGAGAAGAAAGCGGGAGACACGAACTTCGACGCCCCATGGCCGGACAACGTGAAATTCTCGGAAGATCCCGAGATCAAGACCGTGGAGGAGGACGCGGGGAAAAAGAGCTTCGTCTATGAAAGCGCGAACTACCGTTACTTCTGCGATGTCCGGCTGTCGCAAACCGTCGTAAAGGGTTTCGCGGTTCTCTTCGAGGCAACGCACCTCTATTGCCGGACGCTGCCGCTCGCACTCGATGGCGGTCAGAAAACGGACGGCAAATACAAGATCTCGCTCTTCGAGAAGGTCGAGGACTACCATCGTGCCGGTGGACCGGCAGGCTCGGCGGGTGTGTTCATCGGAGGCAAGGACGCGGTCCTGATCCCGCTCGAGAGCCTGGGTGTGAAGCCGGTGGGCAGCGGCTATATGCTGGACCGCGACAAGAGCAGTTCGACGATCCCGCATGAGCTGACCCACCAACTCACTCCCGACAGTTATTTCGGCGAAGGCGGGCGGGGATGGTTCACCGAGGGCATCGCCGAGTACGTCGGTTCCACGCCGTATCGGTCGGGAACCTTTTCGGTGAGAGGGAACCAGCGACCGATCATCGACTACGTGACGCGCTATGGAGCGAAGGACATGGGCGGCCGCGCGCTGGGCACGGAGATCCGGATGATGAACCTGAAGAAGTTCATGCTCCAGGACTACGAGAGCTTCCTGGAGACGCCGCAGATCTCGTATGGATGCGGGCTGCTGGTGACCTTCTATTTCCTGCACCTCGACGGCGAGGGCGACGCGAAGCGGATGAAGGGGTTTCTCAAGGCCCTGCGGAGCGGAAAACGCGGGGACGCGGCCTTGGAGCTTTTGCTGGACGGCAGGACGTTCGAAAAGCTGGAAGAGGATTACAAGAAGGCCTGGAGCCGCAAGGGCGTCGAGTTTTCGTTCGAGTGAACGGGGGCATCGGCAATTGCCAGCCTCAGTTCCCCTGCCCCAAGAGTCCAATCAGCTCGTCACGCGCATCGGCATGAGCACGTAGAGGAAGCTGCCTTCAATGCGGAGGACGCCGGGGCTCATCTCGTCGATCAGGTCGAGATAGACGTCATTGGTGTCCAAGGCACGGAGCGGAGCCTGGAGGAACTCCGGGTTGAAGGCGATCTGCATCGGCGGGCCTTGATAGATCACGTCCATGGACTCCTGCGCCTCACCGACATCCGGCGAATTGGCGGTGACCTCGATGTGGTTCTCACTGAAGACGAGCTTCACCGAGTTCGACTTGTCGGAGGAAAGGAGCGATACACGGCGGACCGTTTCAAGGAGGGCCTCGCGGGAGATGACCACGCGTTCGTTGCTATCACCGGGAATGACCTGGCGGTAGTTCGGGTAGTTGCCCTCGATGAGCTTGCTGGCGAGCAGGCTGTCACCGACGGTGAAGGAGATCTGGCTGTCGCTCAATTTGACGACGACCTCACCGGTGTCACCGAGAAGGCGCTGGAGTTCCTGCACCGCCTTGGTGGGGATGATCACATCCGTCTCATGGGAGGCGGGGAACTCGAGGTCGGTATCGACCATCGCGAGGCGGCGGCCGTCGGTGGCGACGAGCGTGAGCTTGCCGTCGCGGAAGGAGGTGTAGATGCCGTTGAGGACGTAGCGGGTCTCGTCCGTGGAGATCGCGTAGGAGGTCTTCTTGAGGCCGTCCTTCAGCGCCTGTTGGGGAATTTTGAAAACCTTGGCACCCTCGAAATCCGGGAGCGGCGGGAACTCCGCCTCACCGAGACCGATGATCTTGAAGAAGGATGGACCACTGCGGATGGAGGCGTGGTTCTTGGCATCCACGGAGACCTCGACCTCGCTGGCCGGAAGCTCGCGGATGATGCTAACCAGCCGCTTGGCAGGGAGCGTGGTGGCCCCTTCCTTCTCGATCTGGGCCTCCACGGAGCCGGTGATTCCGACGTCCAGGTCGGTGGTCGTGAACTGGAGGCGTCCGTCCTTGGCGACCAACAACACGTTGGAAAGGATGGGCAAGGTGGTCCTGGAGCTGACCACGTGCTGCACCTTTTGCAGGCCGTCGAGAAACGCTTCCTTGGAAATTCGGAACTTCATAGAGGGGTGTTGTTGCGGAGCAGTTTCCGCTTTCGACGCCCCTTGGCAAGTCTTCTGTGAATAATCCCAAAGTGCCGGAAAATCAACGCCGCAGCTTGGACTCGATGCGGGCGATGGCCTCCTTCACACCGGGTTCGTCGCCCATCCGGTCGCTGACTTTTTTGCAGGCGTGGATGACCGTCCCATGGTCCCTGCCGCCGAAGGACTCGCCGATCTCCATCAGGGAGTTTTTCGTGAGGCTGCGGCTCAGATACATGGCGATCTGGCGGGGAAAAGCGATGCTGGCGGGGCGGCGGCGGCTGGTCATGTCCGCCAGACGGACGTCGAAATGCTCGGCGACGGCTTTTTGGATGGAATCGATGCTAACCTGACGGCTGGCCTCCTCCCGCAGGAGGTCGCGGAGGAGGTGCTCCACCTTCTCCACGGTGACGCTTTCCCCGGCCAGGGAGGCGTAGGTGGCGACCCGCATGAGGGCGCCTTCCAGACGGCGGACGTTGTCGCGGATCTTTTCCGCCAGAAACATGAGGACGGACTCGTCCACACGGACCTTCCAGTCCATGGCCTTCTTGGTCAGAATGGCCATGCGGGTCTCCATCATGGGCGGTTGGATCTCGACGGTGAGCCCGCACTCGAAGCGGGAAATCAGGCGGGGTTCCAGATTCTTGATCTCGCAGGCGGGGCGGTCGCAGGAGAGGACCACCTGGTTGCGGCCGTCCAGCAGGGTGTTGAAGGTGTGGAAGAACTCCTCCTGGGAGCGCTCCTTGCCGGCAAGGAACTGGACGTCGTCGATGAGGAAGACATCCGTGCTGCGGTAGCGGCGGCGGAATTTCTCGATGTCACCGCGGCGGATGGCGTCGATGAACTCGTTGGTGAATTTCTCGCAGGTCAGATAGATGACGCGGGCACCGGGCTGGCAGCGCAGGAACTCCTGGCCGACCGCCTGCATGAGGTGGGTTTTGCCGAGTCCGGGCCCACCGTAGATGAACAGCGGGTTGTAGCCGATGCCGGTCTTCTTGGCGACGGCCTCGCATGCGGCGTGCGCGAACTGGCTGTTCGCTCCAACGACGAAGCTGGAAAAGGTGTGATGGGGATTGAGGCCCGCGTTCTTGATGCGGCGCTCGAGGGCCTCACCCTCGAGGACGGCGGCTTTCGTGGGACGCGGCGGGATCGCGTGGCGCAGCGGACGATTGTCTTGCGCATCCGCGGACCCGGGTTCTTCCTCGCCAACCACGATCCTGATCTCACGGGCATCTTCAAAGACGCCGTTGATCGCCATAGTCAGCTCCGGAAGGTAGTTCGTCTCGATCCAAACCTGATGGATCTCACCGGGCACGGAGATGGTGGCCACATCGTCCTCCACACCGAGCCAGCGCGCGGCACGGAACCAACGTTGGAACGCGTCGAGGCTGACCATCGTTCGCAAAGAGTCGCAGACATCGTCCCATTC
>CAXTTX010000108.1:0-12912 GCA_964247045.1 uncultured Verrucomicrobiales bacterium
TCCCGCATCGTCGCCATGGTCGCGGACGCCCAGCGTTCCCGGGCCCCCATCCAGCGCCTCGCCGACCGCGTCTCCGCTTGGTTCGTCCCCTTCGTCGTCCTCGCCGCCGTTCTAACATTCACCGCCTGGATGATCTGGGGTACCGGCCTCGCACAGGCAATCTCCTGCGCGGTTGCCGTGCTCGTCATCGCCTGCCCCTGTGCCCTCGGTCTCGCCACCCCCATGTCCATCATGGTCGGCGTCGGCCAGGGAGCCCGCTCCGGCGTCCTCATCCGCGAGGCCGCCGCCCTTGAGCGCGCCGAAAAGGTCACCCACCTCGTCACCGACAAGACCGGCACCCTCACCATGGGCCGCCCCGTCGTCCAGGCCATCGTCGCCACCCGCGAGGACGGCGAATCACACCTCCTCGCCCTCGCCGCCGCCTTGGAAAATTCCAGCGAGCACCCGCTCGCCGCCGCCATCCTCACCCGCGCCCGCGAATCCGCCATCGCCATCCCCGCCGTGGAAAACTTCGCCTCCTTCGCCGGCCTCGGCATTTCCGGAAACATCGCGGGCAAGCCCGTCCTCGTCGGCAACCGCTCCTGGCTGGAATCCGAAAACATCTCCATCCCCACCCCCATCTCCGAACAAGCCGCCACCCTCCAGCAGCGCGCCTACACCCTCGTCTGGGTCTCCGAAGATCACCAACTCGCCGGCTTCCTCGCCATCGCCGATCCCATCAAGCCCTCCGCCGCGGCCGCCATCGGAAAACTCCACGCCATGGGCCTCAAGCTCGTCATGCTAACAGGCGATAACCCCCAGACCGCCCGCGCCGTCGCCCTCCAGCTCGGCATCGACGAGGTCCACGCGGAACTCAAGCCCGCCGGCAAGCTCGCCATCATCCGCGATCTCAAGGCCACCGGCGCGATCGTCGCCATGGCTGGCGATGGCATCAACGACGCCCCCGCCCTCGCCGAGGCCGATGTCGGCATCGCCATGGGCACCGGCACCGATGTCGCCATCCACAGCGCCGGCATCACCCTTGCCAAAGGCGATCTATCAGGAATCGTCCGTGCCCTCCAACTCAGCCGCGCCGTCATGCGCAACATCCGCCAGAACCTCTTCTTCGCCTTCTTCTACAACGCCCTCGGCATCCCCCTCGCCGCCGGCCTCCTCTACCCCTTCACCGGCTGGCTCCTCGATCCCATGATCGCCGGCGCCGCCATGGCCCTCAGCAGCGTCTCCGTCATCGCCAACGCCCTCCGCCTCAGAAAAAGCTGAAGGCCCGGCCTCATGGGTGGCAGCTGCGCCAGCCCTCCGCAGCTCGCACCATGGGTCCTATCCGTCCCATCGGTCCTATCGCAACGCGGGCAGCACTCCGGCCGCCTCTGCCCTTCCCCCTCCATGGGCGCAAGTGAATGTGAAAATCCCATGAAGGCTCTGATAATCGTTGCCGCGCCAGAAATCTTCTGGTAGCGCTTGATTGTTAGATGAGCTGCCCGCCCGTTACAGGAGAGACGCCCTTTCGACCATCGCCAACCCTCGCGTCGTCACTCGCTCGAACACCAGGAATCCGGCATCCTATGAAATCTCTATTATTTTCCACGGTTCTTTGGGGCACAATTTTGCCGCTATCTGCTCAAGACGTTGAGATTACCGAATCGGATGCGATTCCCGGAAAAACTGGAATTCCCGGCCCAATCTCCGACGGAAAACCGGGTCAGCCCGCACCAACGCCTGACCCAATTGCCTTCGAGATCAAAGGCAGTGTCACCAAACGGGTCCATGTCGTGGAAACTCCCGAAATGCCAGGATTGCCAGCTCCGGAAGCGACCGTCAAAGTCACCGTGCAGTTGGTCGAGGACCCCGGGCTAACCGACCCGCCCCCCCCCATTGCCCCCAATGCCGCCGGACGATCCCGCGGTATTGGCCAGGCTGGCGGAATTGGGGGAGGCTCACACGGAAATGGAACTCGTGTTTGTTTCCGCCACCGTATACGGCCACTCACGAACCTACCTTCGCTGCTACCCGGGCAATGGGACCGGAAAGGAAATCGCCTGCTGGTCGAATCTGGATTTCAATCACTTTTCCGGTTTTCCCTCCTATCAGGTGAAAGGTGCCGATGGTGAGGTCCGGCAGTACGGGCTGATCATGAGTCTGGACAACGAAAGCACAGTCCGGGAAGCAGCACCGGCAGGACCAGCTGGAGATCCGCAAGTTCCTAACATGGCCGATCTTCCGGACTTGATAAACGGTGGTCCCGCCTTTGTTGTGACTGAAGGAGACCTCGCCAATCTGGAGTCAATGGCAATCGTAACAGGAATGCACGAACTCTACCGGATTGAGGGCCTGCGGATGGAAGATGCCTACCGTGCGAGAGAAAAGGCTTTCCGGGATCGCAAAAAATACCTTCTGGCGAATCCTCCGGTTCCCAAGGATGTCACAATCCGATTCTGGAAGCGGAGCGCGCCATCTCCTGCCAGCCAGCAAATGGAGAATGGAGGTGGCCAATGACTTCGCGGAACGATCTGATCCGGACTTTCGCGATCTCCGCCTGCGTGGTGGGAACGCTCGCAGCCGATCCTGTGGCACAATCCCAGGTTTCATTGACCCGAGGGGCAGCCAGCACGTGGAACGCTGATTGGACGGGCGTCACAAAGCGGACCTACTTCGTCCAATACAGCCTGGACATGGTCAATTGGTCTTACGGCCCGGTTGTCGAATTCGGAACCGGCCCGAAAAGCTGGGGCGCGGATGCCGATAACGTCCTGAAATTCTTCATTCGCCTCTGTTATGTCGATGATACCGGTGTAACGACCCTGCAACAGGCCCGTGATGCGGATTTCGACAGCGACGGCATACCAAACTGGTTCGAAGTCGAAGAGGAAGGCTCTGATCCACTCGACAAGGCAAGTGCGGGTGGCGACTCCGATTCGGATGGTCTTCCGGACGGATGGGAACGATTTCATTTCGGAGGCCTCGGCATTGCGGATCCTAACGCCATCCTCCAGCCGGATGGACTAACCAACAAGGAAAAGGCCGAACTTGGCCTGAATCCCAATTCCAACGAGATGGCAGCCGCATCCACCGTCAGTGGGACCTATGGTTACGACCCCGTTGGCCGCCTCACCAGTTACACCTCTCCCGCCGGCATCGCCACTTATCAACCCGATGAAGAAGGAAATCTGCTTGAAAGCCATTGATTCACGTCCTTTCGGGCTAGTGCGGGCCGTTCTTCTGGCGCTTATCGCCAGCATCCCCTCGCCCTTGGCAATGGCGCAGGAAGAGGACAATCCGGGTTGGCTTCAACAGACAATCTCGCCGGAAGAGGCCGCGGCCTCCTTGGATGAGGACCCCCTTGAACTCTCGGTCACCATCCCCGAGGTGCCGCCCTTCACACCCTTGACAGATGATGAAGCCGCCGCGTCTCTCGGACAGGCGGTTCCCACGGAACCTCTGCTACCACCAGGGGGCGGGGGCGGCTCGGAGATTGGCGGCGATGGCGGCGAGGGAGGTTCGGAGGCTCCTCCGCCCCCTCCCGGCAACGAGGCGGATGAAATCACGCCGGAGATCGCTCAACTGGCCAGGGGACTGCGGAAGGATCCCGTCAAGATCTTCGAATACGTCCACAACTTCATCCGCTTCGAGGCCTACTACGGTTCCAAAAAAGGAGCCCACCTCACCTTGCTGGAAGGCAGTGGCAACGAATACGACCAGTGCGCCCTGCTCGTCGCCCTGCTCCGTTCCGCGGGTCAAACCGCGGAATACCGCTACGGCCCCTGTGTCTTCACCTTCGCCCAGCTTTGCAAATGGTATGGCATCTCCTCGGCGCCCTATTCCCATTGGACGGACGCCGAGATGCGGACCCACTATGGCAAGTCATCTCCCTTTCCCACCGATGCGGACCGCCGGAAGCTCTCGATTTTCGAATTCCTGACCAATCGCGGCTATCCCTACAAGCCATCGGTGGACGGAACCAACGGAAACCAGTTCGTCATTCCCCATGTTTGGGTCGTTTCGGGAGGTAAGGTTTTGTCGCCCTCGTGGAAAGACCAGACGGTTCGCGCGGGCATCGGTCTCGCCACTGCCGTGGGCTATTCCCGTTCACAGATTCTGGATGACGCGGGCGGTGATGTGGGCGGCATGTATGTGAAAAACATCGACTATCAGGCCTTGTCCAACAGGCTCAAGGCCTACACCCAGAATTTCATCGGATCTGTCAGGGCGAGCCAGGACGGACGTCTTCCGGACCGCATCACCAAGTCTTCCTCCATTGACATGGAGAGCTATACCAACCTCAACAGTGGTGCAACGGGTGGCGTCAGGGCGATTGTTCCCCGCTCCATCAGCGGCCTCCCATCCGGCCAATGGAGCGCGATTCCGGTTTCGGAAATGTCGAAGCTCGAGATCCGGGCCGGGGTTTGGAGCGGCAGCTCGTGGACCAGCACTTGGTCGAATCAGACTCTGAACTTGCCGGGCCTCAAGGGCCGCAAGCTTTCCCTGACCTATTCGGGGAACACTGCCTCGATCCATCTGGACGACAGTCTCTTGGACGAGTTCAACATCCCCGCCGCGAAGACTTCCTTCGATTTGAAACTGGGCGTCACGCACAACCACCGGATGCTGATCAAAAGTAGCGGGGTTTGGATCAATGACCCCGCCTGGTCGCATAAGACCGACCAGTCCGAGACCAAGCAATACCTGAAGGGCAACAACTGCGCCTATGCCCTGATCTACTCCTTTGCCAATCCGGAACGCCTTTCCCGGGCACGCCAGGAAAAACTGGAAAAATACCGGCGGGACGGCAAGACCGACGCCGATTGGGAGGTGAAGACGGAGACACTCAACATCATCGGCCTGAATTGGTTCTCCCAGCTTTACCAGGCCGGCGAGATCATCGGTGGCCAATATGATATCGTGCCCTTGAACCATCACCGGTTCGGCAGGGTGGGACAGGATAATTTTTTCGATACCAATAACGTCGGCTTCTACATCGACGTGGGATTGATGCTCGGCGCGGATAGTCACCGCGCGAGAAATCCCGCTTCCTTGCTCAACTACGAGTATCTGCTCACCACCTTCGCCAGCGCTATGGAACATGGTGTCTTGGAGCAGATGCAGGGCAAGGACATCACCGCGGCTTCAACCGTCAAGATGATCTTTCTCGCGAATGACCGGGGGCAAAAAATTTACCGCGCCACCAGGGAGAACTTTGAGGATCTCACTTACACATTGGCGGATGACAATTCCGGGTATCCCCAGGGAGTGCTGAATCGCATCGCCAGTGCTCTGGATAAAAGCGGTGATAGCGCTGTCCTTCTTCCGGCGAACGGACAGCTCAGTTATAACGCCTACACCGGATTTGCCTATGCTTTGGAAGAACCGGCGCAGATCACCATGAAGATCGGCTCGAATTACGGCGGCTACAGTTCGGTTGAGACGCCCGCGGGTTCAAATGAGATCCTGGATTATTTCAGAAGTCATTCCGCGTATCTCGACAGTAGTTCGGATCTCGTGGTCCCTGCCACTTCCCCCGCCATCTCCCGGAACACCTTTGGTGATCCCGTGGATGTTGCATCCGGCGCGTGGATCGACCAGAAGACGGATCTCGTGTTCCCCGGGGAGGGTTCCCGGGGCATCACGTTCACTCGGTATTACAATTCCAACGCCGCCGCGGACGACGGGCCAGGCCTCGGCTACGGCTGGACCCACAGCCTGGATATCACGGCTACCCGCCGGAGCAACGCGCAAGCGGGGTTGGGCGCGACCAATACCTATCAGGCGGCCCCGTTCTTCGCGGCCCTGGCCGTCGCCTCCGATTTGTTGGAAGATCAGACCACAGCGAAGGTTTGGACCACCGGCGTCCTCGCGATCCATTGGGCGGTCAACCAACTCGCCTACAAGACGGTTTCCATCAAGATGGGCAACCAGACGATGGAGTTTGTCCGCATGCCGGACGGCACCTTCATTCCCCCGGCCGGGATGAATCTCACCCTCGACGAGGATGGAGACCATTTCAAACTCACTGCGCGCAACGGCCCCACCATGACTTTCCGTCCGGATGGGAAGATCGCCAATATCACCGACCTGTTCGGGAATTCCCAGACTTTCACCTACGTTTCCGGCAATCTCACGAAGGTGAAAGACTGCTACAACCGCGAGTTCAACTTCACCTGGACAGGCGGGAGAATCACCGCGGTTTCCGACAGCACTTCCCGCACCGTGGAATTCGGCTACGACAATGGCAACCTGCAAAGCGTCACCGACGTCGAGGGCAAGACCTCAACTTACCATTACGACGGGCTGCATCGCGTCGATTGGGCGAAGGACGCCGAGAGCCGCATGATCATCGAGAACGAATATGACCCCAAGGGCCGGGTTATCGTGCAGCGGAACCGGGGGGATGCCGAAAGGACCTATAGAATCTTTTACACCGGATACTGCAATGTCGAGGTCGACCCCGTCGGAGGCGAGAAGGCGTATTATTACGATTCGCGGGGCAGGACCATCGGCACCAAAAACGCCACCGGAAATTCGGACAAAACCGAATATGACGGCCAGGACCGGGTGATCACCCAAATCTCTCCGAAAACCGAGATTGTCCGGCGGACTTACAATTCGGACAACAATGTCACCAGCGAGAAGGATGAAAAAAACATTTTCACCTACTACGACTACGATTCTAACAAGAGGCTCAAGTCGGTCAAGGACAGGCGCGGCCACTTCACCTACTACGAGTACTTCCCCAAGCATCAGATCAAGAAAATCACCGACCCCCTTGAACATGAAACGACCTTCACTTATCGGTCGGATGGACTCCTTGAGACGGTCACCGATCCGGAAAACTATGTGACGACGACGGGCTACAATTCGAAAGGCTATCCCAATTCCATCACGCTGGACCACGGGACTGATCCCGTGGTGGTCAAGACGATGACTTACAGCACCCGTGGCGACCTCCTTACAATGACCGACGCCGAGGAGCGGACGACGACCAACACCTACAACAACCGCGGGCAACTGGAAACGGTGACCTTGCCGCCCATCGCGGGCGAACCTCCCGCCGTCACCACGAACGCTTACGATGACTGCGGAAATTTGAAAAGCACCACGGATGCAAGGCTGAAGGAGACGACCTATACCTACAATGCCCTCCGCAACCCACGGGTCACCACCTTTCCCGCCCTCCCGTCCGGCACCGACACCATCACCACCGGATATGACCTGAGGGACTGGCCGGTTTCCTTGAAAAACTCAGCGGGATACGAGGTCACGACGGAGTATGACGCGGCACGTCGTCCCAAAAAGGTCACCAACCAATTGGAAAAGACCACGGAAACCCTTTACGACGCGAATGGCAGGCCGGTTCAGGTGAAGGACCCCCTCACCCACTTGGTGAAAATGGAGTGGACGGAGCGCGGTGAAAAGAAGCGGACCATCGATTCCCTCTCGAAGAACACCGATTCGGAGTACGACGCGAACGGAAACCTGTGGAAACTCAAGAACAGGCGGCTGAAGACCTATGAATTCGGCTACGATGACGCCAACCGGCCCACATTCACGAAAAGGCCTTCCACCAAGACTTCGTCCACCGGCTATTTTGACAATGACCTGGTGAAAACACGGGTGGAGCCTTCCGGTCAAACGACCACGCTCGCCTACAATGGCAAGAAACTGGTCGAGACCCGCACGGATCCCGAGGGCGCGATTACCTACGAATACGACGACAGCGGATTGCCGGAGGTGGTTACCGAAGGGACGACGGTCATCACCCGCGCCTATGACGAGCGGGGGCGTCTCAAGACTTTCACCACCGCGGATGGGGATTCCATCGGATACAAGTACGACCCTGTCGGAAACCTCATTCGTCTCACCTATCCTCCCGACACGGCTCATCCTGCTGGCAAACAGGTCAACTACACCTATAACGCGCGGAATCTCCTGGAAACCGTGACTGATTGGCGGAGCCAGACGACCACCTACGTCTACGACTCGTTGGCCAGGCTGAAGGAAGTCCAGCGGCCCAATGGCACGGTTCTGAAAATCAGCCGCGACAAGGCCGGCCAGATTCTGGGGCTGAAGGAAAGTGCCGGCGGTAAACTCTTCAATTATCAGGGTTTCGCATTTGATGCGGTGGGCAAGATCGTGCGCAAACTCCAGGCGCCACTCGTCAGCTCCGGCACCACCCAGCCGTCATTCACCGGCACCTATGACGATGACGACCGGTTGGCCAGCGTCAACGGCACCCCCGTCACCCATGACGACGACGGCAACATGACGCTCGGACCCGTCAGCCCCACCAGCGGCTTCGACACCCTCTCATACAACTCCCGCAACCAGCTCACCCACGCCGGGGACCTCACCTATACTTACGATGCCGAAGGCAGGCGCCGGACCATCGCAGACGCCGGCACCCCGGGCGGCATCACCCGCGATGTCATCGACTCCTCCGGGAAACTTCTCGTCCGCCACCATCCTGACGGCACTCTGACCCGCTATGTTTACGGTCTCGGCCTCCTCTATGAGGTGGACGAGGCGGACCACGCGAAAACCTATCACTTCGATCAGGTCGGCAGCACCATCGCCCGCACCGATGACACCGGACAAGTGATCGGAAGGGCCGCCTATTCCGCCTATGGGCTGTTGCTCTGGAAACAGGGAGACCTGGAAACCCCCTTCCTCTACAACGGCCAGGCCGGGGTTCAAACGGATTCCAACGGCCTCCTCAACATGCGGGCGCGGTATTACAGCCCCTACCTCATGCGTTTCCTCAACGCCGATCCCAGCGGCTTTTCCGGCGGAAGCAACTGGTTTGCCTACGCCAATGGCAACCCGGTGTCATTGAGCGATCCCTTCGGACTCTGCGCGGAACGAAACGCTTGTACGGGAGGCTATTCGGACTGGTCTGGCTTTCCTGCCGTGCCCGACTGGATGAGTGAGGCGCTGAAAGACACTCACGCCGAAATAGGCCGGATGTGGAATGACATCGAAGGAGGAGCCCTCGGTCCCAATCCGGAGGCCATGTTCGTGGGTGTTGGTCAGGCGTCCTCGTTCCTTTTCAGCAAAGCAGGAACAATTCTCAATGCTGCGGATGATGTCGCGGCCGCCGCAAATACGGGAGTGCAGGTTGAGCAGTATGCTCTACGAGCGGCGGACAGTGGGTTTTACCCGGTGTTGACTCGAACTTTCGAAAACGCGACCGAGATCACTTGGCTCGAAAGAGGCGACGTGTGGAAATTCGGCACTACAAAGAATCCAGCTACACGGTATAGCCAGAGCTATCTGGACAACATTGGTGATCACGGCGTGCTTTACCAGACAGAATGGCAGGGAACCATTGGCGAGGCGCTTCAACTAGAAAAGATGAAGATCCAGAATTTCCAACTCCAAAATGGCGGTATATTGCCCGCCGGGAACAAAATTGTCCGATGAATGGCACGCTATGAGATTCAACATTTTGGCAGACTCGCACTGGGAATCCAATCTTGAGAAGGTTCTAAATGAACTCTCCGACTTTGGTTTCAGACGGCACTTTGAAGCACTGAATTACGGAGCAGGCCTGCATGGTTTGACCGTTGTTTTCATGTGCCAAGATCCCGCGATGAATTTGAAGCGCCGTTTAAAGCTCTCGAAGAAGGAATCGAAGCTCTACATGGACATCATGCTCGATCTACCAACGATGAAAGCGGCCTTGCCCGAGGAACGAAAACGGATGGTGGCACAACGGCTTTTCGATGAAGTGCCGGAAGTGTTGTCCGGTTACAAAATCCCCGACTTCAACAAAGAAGCATTTGCTGCCGATCTTCGAGAATGGATTGACGAGATCGGGTGGCGCTAACAAGCATTTATTGCACGCATCATCACAGAAATCATCTGGCTCGAGAAAGGCGACATGTGGAAGTTCGGCACGACGAAAAATCCGGCTACTCGGTATAGCGATTCGTTCTTGAGGAACACAGGCGACGCTGGTTTGCGTTACTCGACTGAGTGGCGAGGAACAGCATCGGAGGCGCTGGAATTGGAAAAAATGAAAATCAAAAACTTCAAAGTGAAAAACGGTGGAACTGTGCCCGCTAGAAACAAGATCGTGAGATGATTCAAAATATGAACCTGTTTATTTCAAGCGATGCACATTGGGAGTCGGGACTTGGGCAAGTGCTCGACGAGTTATCCGACTTCAAGTTCCGCCAACACTTTGAGCAGTTGGATTATGGAAGTGGTTTGACCGAATAGTGGCAACCAACCGCAATGAGCATGCCATCCGGGTTGTGGTTTTCAAATGCCGGTTCGAAGCTTCTTGAGAAACGGTCCGCAGCGATGGCGGCTTGACCTCTCACATATCCATCAGAACGCTTCAAGACAACCTCCGCCCACTGGAAGTCCTGTTTCCGCAACTGCGTTCCCGCTGCCAGCGTTTTTCAGCCACGGGAATGACGCCGAATGGATGAGAAGCGCGACTCGCCCGGTGGTAGGGGCATTTTAAATACCCGGCGAAACGCCCAAGTCAAAGGTTGGAAGCACTAATGACTTTTTTTGAGACAATCGATATTGGCAGACGGCCAAGTGGTTGAGACTCCGCCTCGGTTTCCCTATAATGGCGGCGATGCTTCCCGCCTCTCTTACTCTCGCGTCTCACCACTCCAAGTCTTGGGTCTCCATCTCTCCCCCATTTGCAGAAACAAAACTCAAAACACTTGGCATTTGTTGCACCTCGCCATTCTCCCAACCCGGCCCCTCCGTGCCACCTTCAAGCAACCAATTGATAATGTTCGGTTTACTTCAAATCAGCAAATTTCCGGCGACCTCAACCCTCCCATCCGTTTTTGCAAAAACGACAAAAACACTGCTGGAAACTGCTGGAACACCCGGGAAATGACAAAAATCTCCCTCCTTTTTGCCGCGGAATGACGCCGAAAGAGCTCCATTTACACCCTCTCCGCCCGCAATAATCCCCCCTTGGCACAGGTAATGCCTCCCGCATCCGCGCTTCCCATCCCCGCCCATCACCCTATCGATCCGCTCGCACCCACCCCATGACCTTCACCCGCCTTTCCCTGCTCCTCTCCGCCCTCACCCTCTCCGTCCATCCCCTTTCCGCGGATCCCCTCGCCGCCCCTAGCTTCGGCACCTGGGGCTTCGACCTATCCGGAAGAAACCTGGACGTGAAACCCGGCGACGACTTCTTCGAATACGCCAACGGCGCTTTTGTCGCCCGCACCGAGATCCCCTCCGACCGCATCCGCTTCGGCAACTTCGATTCCCTCTCCATCCTTTCCGAGGAACGCGTCCGCGACATCCTCGACAGCGCCGTCAAAACACCGGACCCCGCCACCGCGAAAATCGCCGCCTTCTACACCGCCTACATGGACGAGGCCCGCGCCGGGACCAACGGCATCCAGCCCATCCAATCGGACCTCGAGGAAATCAAAACCGCCGCCGACCGTGGCCAACTCGTCCGCATCCTCGGGAAACCCGACGGCCTCCACCGCGGCATCTTCAACTCCGGAATCGGGCCCGACCCCAAGGACCCGAACCGCTACCGGGTCTCCATCGCCTCCGGCGGACTCGGCTTGCCGGACAAGGACTACTACCTCAAACCCTCCTTCGCCCCGATCAAGGCGGACTACGAAACCTACGTCGCCACCCTCCTCCGCCTGATCGGCTGGGAGCAGCCCGAAACCCGCGCCAAGGAGATCGTCGCCTTTGAAACCCGCCTCGCGGAAGTCAGTTGGGAACGCGCGGAACTCCGCGACCGCGACAAGACCTACAACGCCATGACCCCGGCCGAACTCGCCCAACTCGCGCCCGGCTATGACGTCCCCGCCATGCTGGACGCGCGCGGCCTATCGGCCATCAGCCGGCTTGTCGTCATCGACGTCACCGCCTTCCCGAAGAAGGACAAGGTGTTTTCCGAAACACCCCTTGAAACCCTCAAGGCATGGGCCGCCTTTGGCATCGCCGATGCCTCCGCCGGTTGGCTTTCCAAACCTTTCGTGGATGCCCAGTTCCAGTTCCGCGCGAAAAAACTCTCCGGCCAACCCGAACCCCTCGCCCGCTGGAAACGCGCGGTCGCCGCGTCCAACGACGTGCTCGGCGAAGAGATCGGCAAAACCTATGTCGCCAAATATTTCCCCGCCGAATCGAAACGCCAGATGCTCGACCTCGTCGCCAATCTCCGCAAAGCCCTCGCCGCCCGCCTCGATCGCCTCGAGTGGATGGGCCCCGAAACGAAAAGGCAGGCCCATGACAAGCTCGCGAAGCTGAACGTGAAGATCGGCTATCCGGACGAGTTCCGTGATTACTCCGCCTATCAGGTCACGGCCGATGACCTCTGCGGCAACATGCGCCGCGCCTGGACCTTCAACTGGCAACAGGATCTCGACCGCCTCGACGAACCCGTCGACCGCAAGGAATGGGGCATGCCCCCACAGAAGGTGAATGCTTACTATAACTCCACGATGAACGAGATCGTCTTTCCCGCGGCCATCCTCCAGCCGCCTTTCTTCGATCCGGATGCCGATCCCGCGGTGAACTATGGCGGCATCGGCGGCGTGATCGGCCACGAGATCAGCCACGGCTTCGACGACCAGGGCCGCAAGTCCAATGGCGACGGCGTCCTCAAGGACTGGTGGACCGCCGACGACGCTGCCAAGTTCAACGCCCGCGCCACCGCGCTCGGCACCCAATACGAATCCGCTGAGATTCTCCCCGGCGAGAAAATCAACGGCAAGCTCACCATGGGCGAAAACATCGGCGACATGGGAGGAATCAACCTCGCACTCGAAGCCTACCGCGCCTCTCTCGATGGCAAGCCCGCCCCGGTCATCGACGGCCTCACCGGAGACCAGCGCGTCTTCCTCGGCTGGGCCCAGGTCTGGCGCCAGAAAATCCGCCCCGAGGCCCTCGTCAAACAACTCCACACCGACCCCCATT
>CAXTTX010000109.1:0-9717 GCA_964247045.1 uncultured Verrucomicrobiales bacterium
CTTCGGACGGGAGGCTCGATGTGAACGGTAAAATTGTCGATCCGGGCGATACTCTGGTCGTTGATCTGACAAAGCGCTTCGATTCCAACGGCGGGGAAGGCGCCGTGACCAATCGTGGTGGCTATATCCCGACGATCCGGTTCGTGAGCGACAAAGAAGACTCCACGGGCGGCGACAGATTGTGTAACTTCGTTTTGATTGTTGAGGATCCCCTTGGGATCACCCGCGAAACGGGGATTCGGGTAACCGGGGGCTTTCAGGACTCCCTCTGACGCCGGGGCAAGGATGCCTGCCTGCCACCGTTGTTGGTTCGGCATTGCAACGCGGGTTTCACGGATCAACCGAGCCCGACCATTGAATCCACATCTCTTGATAGAGTTGCTCCAGCGCCCGTGTGAATGTGAGCGGATCCATGAGCGGTGAGTCTTTCATCCTCTCGCGTAGACTTGTCCGCAAGCCCGTCAGGAGAGGAAGGTTCCCGGCCAAGTGGGTGGCGATTTGGATCAATTCTGCAGCGGAAGCTCCCACCAGGTTGGGAAGTCCCAGTGTCGAGAGGATGCTCAGTCCACCCCGGCCGACGGCTCTGGTACCCGCGACGCTTACTACCGGTACACCCATCCACAGCGCATCGCAGGTTGTGGTCCCGCCGCCAAACGGGAATGGGTCCAGGGCAATGTCGATTTTGTTGTAAGTGTCCAGATATTCCCCGAGTGGCACGCGGTCAACAAACTGGAATCGATGTGGTTCAACCCCACCGGCCCGGCAAGCTTCCCTGATTCGCTCCCGGGAGGATCCCGGCGGGGCATGTAGGATCATTCTGGAATTTGGAACCGCTTTCAACAAACGGAGCCAGGTATTGAGCACCAAGGGGTTGATTTTACAAAAATTGTTGAGGCAGCCGAAGGTGATGAATCCGTTTTCCAAGGCGGGCAATGGCGCAATGCCGGGAGATGCGATGGGTTCATAGCACCAGTAGGATCGTGGCAGGCGCAATGTCTTCTCGCTGTATACCTCCTCATCCCTACCCGGCGGGTCCAGATAGGGATCGCTCAGGCGGTAGTCGATGGACGTGAGTCCAGTGGACCCGGCGTAGGCGAGGTAGGTGGCTTGGATGGGCGCCGGCTTCCGCGCGAAAACCGGCAACCGGTGATTAGTGCCATGCATCGCAAGGTCGATGAGGATGTCGATCTTGTCAGCCCGGATCAGCACGGCGGCATCATCATCGTTCATACCCACCAAGTCCCGCCAATGGTGCGCACTCTCCCGGCAGCGGATTGTATTGGCATCCTCCCTCTGGACCTGTGAATAGCAGAAGATCTCGAAGCCCGCGGAGTCATGATTCTCGAGGACGGGGAGAAAGAATTGGGCAATGACGTGTTGCCTGAAATCCGGCGAGACGTAACCGATGCGCAACCGCCTTCCCGGGTCCCGGTCGTTGTCGTGGACGGCGATTGACTGGTGATACGGATTGACGTGCACCTGGTTCCATGCAATATGCTCTATGGCCAGAGAGGCGTCGCTGGTCTCCGGATGGTAGTTGAGATTGAAGAGGAGGCTGCTGTGGGCCTGGATAAAATCCGGCTTCAGGGAGATCGCCTTTCTGAAAGAAGCGATCGCTTCCGTGCCTTGCCCGATATCGGCAAGCGCCACTCCAAGACTATTGTGGGTTTCCGCGCGTCGGGGGTCGATGTCCAGCGCACGCCTGAATTCCGCGATCGCCTCGTCGAATTTCTGGCCCTCGTGAAAGGCATTCCCGAGATTGTGGTGTGCGAGAGGGTTGCTTGGAGCGGCTTTCACCGCGCAGGTGTATGCTTCGACCGCGCCGGCAAGGTCGCCGCTCATGATCAACGCGGATCCCAGATTGACGAGCAAGGTGGCGTCGCTGGGACGGAGGGCCAGCGCTTGTTGGAGGACCATCGTGGCCTCCGGGACCTGCTTTGATTCAAGCAACACCATGCCAAGATTCCTCAGTCCTTCCCAATAGTTTGGATTATTCCGGGTGGCCTCCCGGAAGGATTTTTCGGCAAGGCTCAAATTTCCCGAGTCCCTGTAGGCAATTCCCAGCCCATTGTGGGCGAGTGGATGGTCGGGCTTGAGCGCGATCGCACGCAGGAACGCGGAGACGGAACCCTCAAGATTGCCGGAGCGGCGGAGCGCTTCCCCCAGGTTTGAAAGGAGCGCATGGGAACCCGAATTTAGCTTTACAGCCTTCTCGAACAATCCCGCCGCTACCGCGTGCCTTCCGGTCGTTCCCGCGATAGTCGCCAGTAGCGACATGGAATCCGCGTGGTGTGGCTCATGGTGGAGAATCTGAAGGCAAACGGATTCGGCTTCTGCCAGCCGGTTTTGCTGGAAGAATCGTGTCGCAGTATCATAGGCGTCTTTAAGAGTGAGCTTCGCCATCTAATTTCATTCTCCCATCGCAGAGCGGGTCGCTTTAGCACTCCGGAGGCTGTTGCTTCGAAATTGATCAGTCAACGGCTCGCGAACCAGCTATTTTGAGGGTATTTTTGTGACCCGAATTGGCTCATTGCTTTCCCGCGGGAAATCTTGATTGGTTACCATGCTTCCTATTGTCAAGGACCTTGGCATCCTGTAGAGGCCGGGGATTTGAGTGACAAGCTTTCGTTGCCAATTACCCGGCCGCCGGGCACCACGAAAACCGATTACAAAGGATTACAAAATCTTAAAAATCCGTGTAAATCAACAAAATGAGACGGCCTCCGAACCGTAGTCTGGATGGTGTCAAACCTTGGCGGCGTTTGAACGCTCATTCTGTGTCGATGGAGATAGGAAGTAGAGCTGCCTTGGGGGCAGTTGGTGAGGTAACGGTGACTGTAACCCGACAAGTCAGCCACGTTTTTTGGCCATATTTCGGGTGGAAGCGCCACGGATGGAATGTCACCGAATCTACCTTAAAAGCCGAGAAATGAGTCGAAATTGGCGAAAGTTGAGAAAATAAAGAATTTTGTCCGATTTGGCAGCAGGAAGTCGTCAGTTCGAAACTGGCCGCCCCGACCACTTCATTTCAAGGAGTTGGGTCGATTTTCTTCAATTGGAGAAATTTCATTGCCCTTGAAACTGTCCGAACGTTCCGGGCGAATGAATTTCCTCCTCCACGCCTCCCGTTGCTGAACCGAGGCGGTCAAAGACTGGATTTCCGGATACGGTTCCTCCTGAGATCTCCAAATGGAAGCTCCCTGAAGATCCTCGCCGAGGATAGTGGCCTGTTGATATCTCGGGGGATTTCCGGGATTCCCCCCCGGCAAGCGACGGTCGATGGCCCGGCCTCAGGAAGGGCGATCCTATTTTTTTCATATTTATTGTCGGCAGTGGGGGAGGAAAGGCGCGGTGAGTATCAACCCCGATTCCGAGGTTCCGTTTAAAACCCACCTGTTTCCGGAACTGAATCATTGCTTGGGCTAACCTTAACTAAAAACCCGATATGAAACCCCGTTTGAATTCACTTCCCGCCCTCGCCACGTTCACGATGACCCTTGCCCTGGCGGTGACCGCGGCAAAGGCCCAGACTTTCAATGGCTCCGACACCAACTGGTCCACCGCCACGGCATGGACGCCCAACGGTGTGCCGGCAGCCGGAGCGAACATCACGATTCAAGACGCGACAACGAATAACACGCTCCTGCTGGACGGCGCGACCCTGCGTTCGATCGGCTCGCTGACTTTCGGCACGACGGGTACCCGCAGGGCGAATTTCGCGGTCCACACCCAAGCCGGCAACTCGCTCACAATCGCTGGTGGCATCGTCGCGAATGGAACTTTCGATGGCTCCCCCCAGGCCTTGTCCATGCGCGGGAATTTCGTGATTTCGGCCGACCAGACGTGGTCCTCGGGGACACTCACCTCGCCTAACAACGACCAAGGGATCTTTTTCCGCGAGACGACGATTCCCGCCGTCAGCCGAGGCACGCTGGCCCTGAACGCGAATGTCACCAAGGCAGGAGCGGGACAGGTGATCTTCGGATCCACGGACGTTACCGGAGCGGGGAACGTGATCGTCAATGCCGGCTGGCTCAAGGTGAATGCCGGGTCAAGCCTGCTGGTGAACGTCGGCGGAACGGGGAATCTGACATTCAACAACGCCACCACGTTCGGGGTCTACCGGAACTCCGGGACGATGACGATTACCCGTCCTGTCCTGATGAACGGCACCTCGACCTTGCTGACGAGCAATGGCACTGTCGATATCGCCTCGCCCGTCGCTTTCAATGGCACCCACAACTTAAACGTCGCCAGCACGACAAACCTGACCGGTGCCATCACGGGTGCCGGCACGATCAACCGCATCGGAACGGGTGCGCTGAGCATCAACAACACGGTCAGCGGCTTCACCGGCACGCTCAACCTGACGACCGGCGTCACCACCATCCAGCAGAATGCCTTCGGCGGTAGCATCGCGGTATCCTCCGGTGCCACGCTCATTGGTGAAACCAAGACCAGCGGCAGCCTGGCGCTGAACGGCAGCGGCTTCTCGGCAGATGCCTCGACCGCCGGCAGCCTCGGCAGCCTCGGCGCACTCAGCCTCACGGGAACCAACACGGTCACCCTGGCGTCCCCACCGACTTCCACGGCTCCCTTCACGGTGCTCACCTACGGCACCCTCACGGGTGGAGCCGCGAACCTCGCCCTCGCCGGAGCTGCCAATTACCGCAGCGCGGTTTTCGACTCCACCACCACTCCCGGGGTCATCACCCTGGCCATCGGTTCGGACTCGCGCACCTGGAATGCGACGGTGGACAACAAGTGGGACATCAACACCACCGCCAACTGGCTGGGAGGTGACCAGAAATTCTTCCAACTCGACAATGTAAGCTTCGGTAACACGGGAGCGGGCACCGTCGCCATCACAGGCGTCGTCACACCTTCCTCGATCACGGTGAACAGCACGGCTGACTATGAATTCACGGCTGCCGCCGGGAACCTCATCGGCGGTAGCGGCAGCCTGACCAAAAGCGGCTCAGGGGTGCTGACCCTGGGCGGAGCGAACACCTTCACCGGAGCTGTCGCCATCAACAGCGGTGTCATCAAACTCAACGCCAACACGGCGCTTGGCGGCAACGGCAAAGCCGTCACCATCGCGTCCGGTGCCACGCTGGACACGAACGGGGTGCTCACCACAAACAGCGGCTACGCCCTCTCCATCGCTGGCAGCGGGGTGGGCGGCCTTGGCGCCGTCGTCAACAACTCCCTCGTCAACAACACCTTTGGTTTCGGCTCCGCCACCCTCACCGCGAATGCCACTGTCGGCGGCACCGGCCGATTTGACCTCGTCCGTCCGACTGTCGCGCCCAACGGCTTGCTCAATCTGGCGGGCTTCACCCTCGATAAGATTGGCCCCAATCAGGTGGGCATCATCGACTCGACGGTGAGCGCGCCCGGGACGATCAATGTCAACGAGGGAATCGTCTCCTTCACCCGTAGCACCGTGTCGGGAGCCGGGCCGGTCAATGTCGGGCTGTTAGGTGTTCTTTTGTTCGAAAACAACACCACCGGTTCCTTCAGCAAGGATATCGTTGTGGAAGATGGCATCGTCCGGACCTCCGGGAACGCGTTCACCATCAGCTCGGCGACCACACTCACCAATTTCCCGTATTTCCAAACCACGGTGGACCTGACGATCACCGGTCCGGTCGGAGGAACCGGCACGCTGACCAAGGCGGGCGTCGCCGCGCTCATCCTCAGCGGAGCGGTAACCCACGCGGGCGACACCATCGTCAACGAGGGCACGCTCCAATTCGGGGCCGGCGGCACCACCGGCTCGATCGCCAAGGATATTTTGACCTTTGGTGGTACGGTGGCATTCAACCGTTCCGATGCGATCAGCTACGGAAACGTGATCAGCGGCCCTGCCGCCCTGACCAAACTGGGAGCGGGAACGCTCACGCTGACGGCGGCCCAAGCCTATACGGGGAATACGAACGTCAACGCGGGAACCTTGATCCCCGGCGGGAGCAATTTTGTGCCGACCGCGTCCCTCCTGAACTTCGCCAACACGGCCGGAGCTACTTTCGACATGAGCGGCCAGAGCCATGAGGTCCGCGCGATCGGAGGAGGTGGCGCCACCGGTGGTTCCGTCATCAACAGTGGCGGCGGCACGCAGACGCTTACCGTGAGACCCACACTCGGCGACACCGCGACCTACGCGGGAAACATCCTGGGTGGCATCCGGTTCGTCGTGGCAGGTAACAAGATTGCTCCCTCCGGTGTGGCTCCTCGCCAGCGCCTCGACGGCACCGTGAACACCTATACCGGCGGCACGCTGGTGGATGGCGGCACGCTGCTGGCCCGCACCGATGGTTCGCTGGGTGCAGTACCCGCGTCCTTCGACAACGACAACATCATCCTCCAAAACAACGGTATGATGTTCAACGAGGCCGAGGGCGTCGCCCTGGACATCAGTGCCAACCGCGGGATCCTGATTGGCCCCGGTTGCGGCGGACTCTCCGGCGGCTTCAACTCGGCGGGTGTCACGGTCCGCGGGGTGATCAGCGGCGCGGCCGGGAACCCCCTGACTGTCACGGCCAACAACTCGAACCTGACCTTCACCACTGACAACACTTATGCCGGCGACACGATCATCCAGCCGCTGGGTGCTGAACCGTCGCAGCCGACATTCTTCGGCCGCCTGGTGATCGGCAATGGCGGCACCACGGGGAACCACGGCGCCGGCAACGTGATCAACGACGGGCAACTGACGTTCATGCGTTCCGACAACTTCACCGAAACGGGTGTCATCTCCGGCGTTGGCTTGCTGCGGCAGCAAGGCGCGGGGAACCTCGTGCTCTCGGCCATCAACACCTATTCAGGCAACACCGAAGTCCTTACCGGCACGCTGACCCTGGCGGACAACGCGGGGATGAAATTCCTCGTCACGGATGCGGCGAGCAACAAGGTCACGGGCCCGGCAGCCGCGGTATTCAACGGTGATTTCACCATCGATACTTCCGCGGTGACGGTGACCACGGGAAGCTGGACGCTGGTGGATGTGGGCACCTTGACTGAAACCTTCGGCTCGACCTTCACGGTGGCCGGCGGCTGGACGGAAAGCTCCAACGTCTGGACCAAATCCGGCGGCGGCGTGACCTGGTCCTTCACCGAGGCCACGGGCGTCCTGTCCGTCGCACCGGGCGGTGCCACCACCTATGCCTCCTGGATCGGCGGGTTCGACTTCTCCGCCTTCCCGGGTGCGAATCTCTCCGCAGCGGGTGATGCGGATGGCGATGGCATCCGCAACGCGGTGGAGATGGTCCTCGGCAACCTGCCGAATCAGACGAAGGTGGAGAACCTGCCCACGATCTCCCTGGTCACCAATCCGGCGGGAGTGCCTGCCGGGGATTACTTCAAGCTATCCTATCGCCGGACCACCCTGTCCGTGGATGCGGGACTGGTTCCAGAAGGTCAGTATGACGTCGACCTCGCAGGAACCTGGACCAGCGCGGTCGATGGCAACGCAGGAGTCGAAGTCATCGAGACCGCGAACGCGCTCATCCCCGGCAGCGATGTGGATGTCTACATTCCGCGCAGCCTCGCGGCGAGTGGCAAGCTGTTCGGACGCCTGTCGGTCCTGGTTCCCTGATTCTTCCCGGCCGGGCAGCAAGCGCGTGGGTTTCGCGCTTGGCTCCTGGTCCCTATGGGGGGATCAGGAGCTCCTGTCGGGTCCGGCTCACGCCTTACGTAGTTATAGATGACGAATTGAAATTTTCGGAAAAACACCCCAGCTGCAAAGCCCGGATGAAGTATCATTCCAAGAACGCCTGCCTGGCCCAAAGACGCGGTTTCGCCCTGGTCGTCACGCTTTCGCTGATGATCCTGCTGACCGTTGTCGCCGTGGGTTTATTATCCCTTTCAAGTGTTTCCTTGCGCAGATCGAGCAATGAATCGGCGGCCGAGGTGGCGCGCTCGAACGCCCGCCTGGCGCTGATGATGGCACTGGGTGAATTGCAGACGAATTTGGGACCCGACACGCGGATCACGGCCCGGGCGGAAACGCTGGCGAAGCATGAGAAGGTGAGCGGGACGGTCGCTTCCAACAGCCCGCAGGCATGGTGGGTGGGCGTCGCCGACAGCGACAAGAACAAGACCCTGGGAAGTTCCACGGACGCGGTTGTCTGGCTGGTCTCCGGTCTCACTGGCAGCACTCCAGCCGCCAAGCTTTCGAGCA
The DNA here is from genome assembly GCA_964247045.1 of uncultured Verrucomicrobiales bacterium. Classification (GTDB taxonomy): domain Bacteria; phylum Verrucomicrobiota; class Verrucomicrobiia; order Verrucomicrobiales; family Akkermansiaceae; genus Luteolibacter. The sequence continues at coordinate 8,183 of CAXTTX010000109.1, forward strand.
TACCCCACGATCCTGTCACACTGGTGGGTGAAGGAAGCCTGGACCTCGCGACCACCGGTGGAAGGCCGTTGGAAGCGGGGCGCGTGGAACTGCGGAACAGTGGCAACAAGACCACTGGTGCTTACGCCTGGTTTGTAGATGACAATAGCATGAAGGCCCAACTCGCGGCCTCACGTCCGGAAGTCCGCAACAACACCACGGCGGGTCCGGCAGGCGGGCCCTTTGGTGGCGGTGTGATTCCGGGCAGCTATCCCATCGATATCCTGGACCACATGGCCGGATTGAACTCCACCTCTCCGGAGACTTTGCTGAAATTGGTTTCCACCAGCAATCTGCCGCTGGTGAAGCTATCGACAGCTACAACGAAGTCCAAGTATTTCAGTTACACCACCTCTTCACGCGGCGTCTTGTCCGATGTGCGGAAGGGAGGACTCAAGAAAGACCTCACCATCGCGTTTGAGAATGCCGCGGTTTTCAGCAACGTGTTTCCGTCAGGAACGGCGGACAAATACATCGTGGTGGATCCGGTGAAACGGGCAACCTCGACGGAACTGGCGCGTGGGTATATCAACTGGGCGATCTTCCGTGATTACTATAATTTGAAGAAAAATTTCATCCCGGGGGGTACTCCGAGCCTCGCGCCTACCGCGTTCGAGAAAGCCGGTTTTGTTGATGTCACGGCGACGGACCCGTTCAGAACCGGACAGCTCGGTCCCCACGCGATGACTCAGAACGCTCCCTCCACGCTGACCGGTCTGCCCTATGGAGCGGTGACTCCTTCGCCCACCTTTTACGGAACAACCTCCGGTTACCGTTTTAATCCGATTTCGCCCGTATTGCAAACCTTCCAAGAGACCGCGTGGGTGTCGCAGGTGGCGGCCGTAGGAGCCACGCCTGCCAAGGTCAGGACCAACGTCCAGCTGTTTTCGTCTCACTATAATCCCTACAATGTCAGCCTGAAGCTGAGATCCCAGGGGGGAGCCGGAGTCCGGCTACACAATTATCCGCAGGTCCAGTTCACGGTCAGTGGCACGACCCTCAACAAGGCGGAAGGCCTTAATGGCAAAGTGCAGACCCACGTGCAGGGTGAAGTGGTTCTCGAACCGGGACGCAGCCATGTCATGGGCTTTGAGAACGACAAGTTGAGCGGCTCGGAAATTGACGGCTCCTTATATTCACAGAGCGTGGGCTCGATCATCAACCAGAGCGTCTATAAGGACCACGACGGCACGCTGCCAGCGACCGGATCGATGACGATCACCTTCGAGTTTGCCCTCACCAAGCCGGCCTTGATGCATGGGATCGATGAAGATCCCAACGACAAGGAAGTCAGCCAGGTTTACTTTTCTCCCTTCGCCTGGGACTCCATCACCACGGCATCGGGGCCGAGGGCCGGCAAGAAGATCACCAAAACCGCGACCCTGAGCCAGCTTGCTAACACGAAGGCGACCATCGGTTTCCGCCTGCGGACCACCCGCGAGCCGGGCAATGCGATCCGCCCGCTGATCGATGCGAACATCCGTGCCGTCTGGAAC
>CAXTTX010000109.1:9727-12875 GCA_964247045.1 uncultured Verrucomicrobiales bacterium
GAGGATTCTGAAAAGCTCGACCTGGCACGCAGCGTGGGCACGCTGTCCCTGGTGATCGACTCTCCGCTCGGGCTGCCGCTGCTTGCCGCCTACTCAGCGGAAGGCAATGGAGAGATTGTCAACCAGCCGATTCCCCAGATGGAGATTGGATCCAGCAAGCGGGGATTTTCGTACTGGGGGAACTCGCGAAGTCCAGCGGGTGGCAATGACCGCGTGATTCTTTTCGATGTCCCACGGCGGGATCTGGTGTCGATCGGACAGCTCCAACACGCGAACGCCGGACGTTTCAGCTACGAGCCCACCTACATCGTCGGGAATTCGTATGCGAATCCGAGGATCCCTCTCGAGGCCTGGAAGACATCGATCACCGATAGCTTCAGCCCTTCCAAGAGCCTTCCGGCGATCCCGGGGAGTTTCAACCTCTACGATGCCTCCTATCTGGTCAACGAGGTGATGTTCGACTCCTATATCTTCACGACAATCCCTCAGGCAAAAGATGATTTCGGCGGTGGAGACCTGGCGATTTCGGCGCCCACGTTCACCGGGTTGCTGAAGGGTTCCCTCCAGTTGCCAAATCCCAGGTTGATTCCCTACGAGCCGACCGGTTCGGAATTCACCCAAGGCCAGCTGCAACAGGTGGGTAACGGGACAAGCGGAAGCTTTTTCCACAATGCCGGACATGTCATGGTGGACGGTGCATTCAATGTGAACTCCACGTCGGTGGATGCGTGGGAGGCGTTTTTATCGGGCACCCACCAGCTTCCGGTGCAGAGGATTTCCGACAGTGGCGGGGTCTCCGGATTCCATCCGGTAGATCACGTTCGTTTCCCGAGGGCCGCGTCCCATCTGGCGGACGGGATGCCCACCTCATCGATTGATTCCAGTTACTGGACAGGGTTCCGCGAACTGGAACAGAAGGAAGTCCGCGAGATCGCAGCCCGCATCGTCGACGAAATCAAGAACCGGGGACCCTTCCTCTCCCTCGGCGAGTTCGTGAACCGCAAGTTGGAAACGGGCGAGTCGGGCAAATCCGGAGCGCTACAGGCCGCATTGGACGCCACCGTGAACAAGGGCCTCAGTGGCAGCTACGAATCCGCGGCCGCCACGGGATCCTTCAACAACAGAATCGCCTCCGACAGCACCCAGGGAGCCGGATTCCCGGGACAGTTGCTGCAGGGGGACGTGCTCCAGGCGCTGTCACCTTGCATGACCGTGCGCTCGGACACGTTCACCATCCGGGCCTATGGGGAAGCGCGCGACGGGGGGAATTCCACCGTCGCCAGGGCCTGGTGCGAGGCGACGGTCCAGCGGGTTCCCGATCCCATGGCCGCACCGAAGGGCAAAGGTGGGAACAACCTGGCTGAATTGGCGATGCCGACGAGCCCCTTCGGGCGGCGTTTCGAAGTTATCTCATTCCGCTGGCTTCACCCGGACGAGGTGTAAGATGCTGTTTCCCGTCACCATGAGAATCGTCAACTTACTCCTTTTCGTCGCCGGGTTGTCCTTTCCGCTGCATGGCCAGCAGGAAAAAATTTCTGTCCGCACTTTGGCCATCACGCCCGGGGAGTTTCCCGCGGTGTGGGCGATGGATGGCACGGTCGCAGTGAAGCTGGAGTTTCCCTCCGTGCAGCCTTCCACTTTCCAAGAGGTGACCCGTGCGGGAGATCTGCCGCTCTATCAGGGAGAGCTGGACGAGAAGGGGAAACCGAAGGACACCTCGCCTACCTTGCTCAAGCTTCCCGAAGGCAGCGAGATCCTCCTGCTGGCCTGGATGCAGGAGGGGAAGGTGAGATTCCTGCCTGTCCGTGATGCCGCCGCCAGCGGAAAGTTCAACGACTGGCTGGTGGTGAACATGACCCACAAGTCCGTGGGTATCCAGATCGGTGAAGGCGTGAAGCCGGTGGTGTTCCCGGCGGTGTCGTGCAAGACACTCCGCATTGACCGGCCGGCAGGCGAAGCAACAGCGGTCGTGATGGCGGGCAACGACAGCGGCACGTGGAACAAATTTTACTCTACCTACTGGCCGGTCCAGGCGGACAAGCGCTGCCTGGTTTTGCTCGTGCAAGTCGGCGAGAACATCGAGGTCAGGCAGATTTTTGAAGAGCTCGACCGCAAGCCCATCAAGGCGAAGTGATACAGACTCGCGATCCCAACTTCCACACCCGTTTCATCGAACACGACACCCACGCCATGAAAAACAGCAGGCTGATCATCACTCCATGGGCATTCTCCATGATATATCTCGCCATCCCTCTGGCGCTCGCAGCCACCGGCGGCATCGCCCTCGCGGCAGAGCTGGCAGAACCCCCGGCCAATACCCTGACATCCGCGGAAAAAGCGGCGGGCTGGAAGCTGCTCTGGGACGGAAAAACCCCCGATGGCTGGCGCAGCGCGAAGGGGCCTGCTTTTCCCAAAGGCGGATGGAAGATGGAGAACGGAATTCTCTCGATCAATGAAACCGGCGGTGCGGAATCCGCCTCTGCGGGTGATATCATCACCACCGGGAAATTCTCCGAGTTCGAGTTGAGCGTGGATTTCAAGATCACGCCCGGAGCCAACAGCGGTATCAAGACGTTCGTGGATCCTTCCATCAACAAGAGAGAGGGTTCGGCGATTGGGCCGGAATTCCAGATCCTGGATGACAAACTCCATCCCGACGCCAAGCTCGGCCGTGATGGAAACCGGACGATCGGCTCGCTCTACGACATGAAAGCCGCTCCCTCTGGCAAGAAGGTCAATGAGGTCGGCAACTGGAACAACGCCCGCATCCTGGCGAAGGGCAAGCAACTGACCTACTGGCTCAATGGCGAGAAGACCATCGACATCGAGCGGGGTGGCAAGGAGTGGCGCGATCTCGTGGCCCGGAGCAAATACAAGGTTTGGCCCGGCTTTGGTGAACTTTCCGAGGGGCATATCCTTCTTCAAGACCACGGCAACCAAGTCTTCTACAAGAACATCAAGATCCGCGATCTTTCCAAAAAGTAATCCCTTTGTTTCCCATCATTCATTTTTCCCATGAATCCTCGTCGTCATTTCCTCAAGACAACCCTCGGCGGTACTGCCGGGCTGATTATCCTTCCCCACGTTTTTTCAGGCTCCCTTTTTGTCCAGAACTCGCCTAACAAAAGGATCCAGGTCGCCCAACTCG
>CAXTTX010000110.1:0-2870 GCA_964247045.1 uncultured Verrucomicrobiales bacterium
GACATGATGGCGAACGCGGTCGTGATGCCGGTGACGGTGTCGGCGCAACCGTAGTAGATGGCCATGCGCCCGGAGGGGCCGTCGCAGAGGAGGGAGGTGGGAAAGGCGACGTTCGGGACATCGCCGACGCACTCGTAGTTTTCGCGTGGATTGAGCAGGTAGGGCTTCGAGCGGCGGATGACTTTCCAAGGCTCGTCGAGGTCGAGGAGGGCGGCGCCCCAGCTATAGACGTAGCCGTTGCAGGAAAGGAGGACGCCGTGGTAGAAGACGAGCCAGCCTTCCCGGGTCTCCACGGGGACAGGGCCGGCGCCGATTTTCAGGTGCTGCCAGCCGGTGGTGGGGGCCATGACGTGGCGGTGACGGCCCCAGTGTTCGAGATCCGGACTGGCGCTGACGAAGATGTCGCCGAAGGCGGTGTGGCCGTTGTCGCTGGGGCGGCTGAGCATCATGTAGCTGCCGTGGATTTTCCGCGGGAAGAGGACGCCGTTGCGGTTGTAGACGAGGAAGGCGTTTTCCATCTGGTGGAAAGTCTGGAAGTCGGTAGTGCAGGCCATGCCGATTGTGGGGCCGTGGTAGCCATTGCACCAAGTGATGTACCAACGGTCCTCGATCCAGACGACGCGGGGGTCGTAGCCGTATTCCCAAGTGGCGATTTCCCCCACCGTGCCGTTGAAGCCGATGCGCTCCGGGTTGATGCGCCAGTGGATGCCATCGTCGCTGAAGCCGGCGTGGAGCTGCATGTCGCGGGAGGTGGAGTCGCAGCGGAAGACGCCGGCGAACTTGCCGCGGAAGGGGACGACGGCGCTGTTGAAGACGGAATTGCAGGTCGGGAAGGGGCTGCGCTCGATCACGGGATTGCCGCTGAAGCGCCAGACCGGGTTGGGATCCGAGGCGGGGCGGTTTTCCCAAGGGATGTTGGGAAGAGCGTCCGCCATCAGGGAGCGGCGGGGGGACAGGGGCTGGTCGAGGGCGACGACGGACATGGAAAAAGGGCTAGGTAGGAACAGCCGATTCAACCCGTTATTTTATCATATGACAATCAATTCCTGAGGGATTCCGGGAAAGAATGCGGGGGGTCGAAAAATAGGCTGGACAAGGGAAAGCGAAAACTATTTGTCATATGACAATTGCGATGACAATGACGCCGCCCGAGGGGTGGCGCGTGATCGACAAACCCAACCCAAATCCCATGAAAAAACCCTCCCGAAATCCGTTTTCCGGTTCGCTGGCGCTGAGTGCCGCGATTCTCCTGGCGCTGCCGATGGTGGCGCACGCGGGGCTGCTCGACTCGTACGAGGATGCCATTCCGACCTATGAGTTGCCGACGCCGTATCTGGTCTTTGAACAGAGCACGGAAGCGGGGGTGACCCAAGGCACGAAAAGCCTGAAGATCTCCTACAACAACACGAACACCTGGCAGTGGACCGGGAAGGACTACGGCCCCACGGGCTACGCGGACTGGCATGCGAACGACATCATGCTGGTGGACCTGCACCGGGCATCGATGCCGAACGGGTGGAACCTGAACCTGGAAGCGGCCTTGAACGGGCCGATGGGCTGGACGCAGACGACGCTGGTGAACTTCGCGTGGCTGAACGCGAACACGACGGACACGGTGACGCTGGCCTTCGACTACCGGACGGTAAAGGCACTGGCCCCTGCCCCTGCGGGGGATAGCTGGTTCCAACTGAACCTGATGGCGCGCGGCGACCAGGGAGCCTCCGTGGGAGGAACGATTTACCTGGATAATGTGCGCTTCGTGACCTTCGCAACGCCACCACCGGCGGCGGTTTTCACCTACGACACGACCAACGAGGGATTTTCCAACGATGGTGGCGATGTGGGAAGCCCGGCGCTGACGCATGTCGCGGATTTCGGGGGATCGCTCACGACGACGACGGCGGGAACCGATTTCCATTGGCGCGTGCTCAAGGGCGGATTCGCAGGCAACGCGCTGGACAAACTGAGGGATACCGGGGCGCGCGGGGGGACGATCAGCTTTGACCTCTACGGGCCGACGGGGAGCCTGGCGGGGCTGGGGCTGAGCACGGTTTTCCAGATCCAGGGGCCGTGGACGTGGAACCAGGCCGACCTCACCATCGCGGCACCGAACGTGCAGGCGGTGCCGGGAGGCGAGGTGACGCGGGTGACGATCCCGGCATCGGCCTATGGGGCTAATTTCGTCTCGGGGCCGAATTACAATTTCTTCATGGGCTTCAACGGTCCGGCCACGGCGACGACCTTCCATTTCGACAACATGATGGTCTCTCCCAACCCAGTGAGCGGCGGGAAGCTGACCTTCGACGAGAGCGAGCAGAACTTCACGCAGGAAGCGGACGCGCTCTCGCTGGGATCGGGCGGCGGCATCATGGAACTCCAGGATCCCGAGGGATGGAAGTGGGGGGCCAAGGCGATCTTCACGGCGAGCCATCCGGACGCGCAGGTGGCGGCGGTGCATGCGGCGCTGACGCAGGCGGCGACACGCGGCGGGGTGCTGCGCTACAAGCTGGGCTATAGCTTTTTGGAAGGCCGCGCGCCGGGATTCGCCGGCCTCAATGTGAACCTCGGCCTGAACGGCGGGACGTGGCAGCAGCAATCCGCGTGGCTTGACCAATCGATCTACACGGAGGGCGACGACCCGCCCACCCAGACGGCCGAGAATTATTCGCGGGTGGTGAGCATCCCGCTTTATCCGCAGGGTTCCACGGCGACGGACGGGCTGGTGCTGACGCAGAACGCGGCGAATTACGAATTCCTGTTAGGAACGGGCGGGACGGGTTACAGCCTGGTGAGCCTGCAGATCGACGACTTTGAAGTGATCGCGAACCCCGGGCCGGAGATCGTTTACAGCCCGCCGTATCCCGGTGGAG
>CAXTTX010000110.1:2880-12677 GCA_964247045.1 uncultured Verrucomicrobiales bacterium
CTATGTGGGGCGCGTGCTGACGAACGTGCAGACGGTGGGAACGTTCTCGGCGACGGGACTGCCTCCCGGCGTGACGATCGATCCGGTGACGGGATTGGTCTCCGGAACACCGACGGCAAATGGCACGTATCATGTGGTTTTCTCGGTCACGCTCGGTGGAATCACCGACGCCACGGATAGCGTGGACTGGGTGGTGACGGGTGCCGCAGCACCGGCGATTCCGGTGATCACGTCCTTCAGCCGATCCGGAGCGAACGCGGTGATCACATGGTCCGGGACGGGTGCGACACCGGTGACCGTGTCGCGCTCCACGACGCTGGCGGCGGGAAGCTGGACGCCGGTGAGCACAAGCAACACGGCGCAGACCTTCACGGACACGAGCGCCCCGGCGGGCAAAGCATTTTACCGGGTATCCGTGCCGTAAGGACGACAGGGTTCCCTTTTTTCAACATGAGGGGACCGGCAAGCGGATCATTTGACCAGATCCCGGAAGGTGATCGTGCCGGTCCTCAGGGTCTTGGTCTTCAGCACCGCGCCGACGTTATAGTTCAAGACGAGTTGCTTGGCGTTGTATGGGTGGGGATCGCCGCCCATCGAGCCAGGTTCGATCACCATGGATTCGGCGCCGGATGCGAACCCGTCCTTGATGCGCTGGGTGACATCCCTGGCGCCCTGTCCTTCGTGACCCTGGTAGGAGGCGGAAACGAAGGTGATCCCCAGGGTCCTGTTCGGGTTGGCGAGGGCTTTGGTGTCGTGCATGATTTGCTCCGTGAGGGCCGGGTCCGAGGCGGCTTTGGTCTTGAGCGAACCAAGCGCCCGCAGGTATTCGGCGTCCACCTTCTCCTGGCGGGCCGCAAAATCGGCAAAGACTTTCTTACCCGCATCGAGAAAGGCCTTCCTCGGGGTCCTGAGATCCCGGGGCAACTCCTTGGGAATTTCCAAGGGGATTCCACCGCCTTTCACGGCCGCGATCTCCTCGTTGATCGTTTTCAGAACGGAGGGCTTGCCACCCTTGGCTTCGGAAGCCGCCGCATCGGCGAGAGAGGCGAGGTAGGATTTCCGGGGGACGTCCAGGGCGGCCTCTTTCTGGGTCTCAAGTGTTTGCAAGGCGGTGCGGTGCTTCGCGACGGGGGCGGCGAGGTCTGGGACGACTTTTGCTTCCATGAGAAGTTCCTCGGAGTGCCCTCCCATCGAAGGGGACACCAGCAGGGCGAGGGCTAACAAGAGTGATTTCATTGCCCTGCCGATACCCGGCTTGGGACACTGAAAGCAAGGCAATTCAACGGATCGAGGAGTTCCACCACCGGCTGTCGCGAGAGACCCGATGGATTCAAGGGCTACCCAAATGAGCAGGATGACGCCCGGCGGCTCCCATGTTAACCCAATCCGGGATGAGCGGACTGAATTTTGCACGGACGATGCCGAAAGACTGCATTGAATCCGAGATCCGGCGGCTGGACGAGACATCCCTTTGCCGGGGTTGGGCATTTTTCCACCACGACGAGTCGGTCACTTTCTATCCGAGGCGGCAGGACCCGCTGACGGACGCGGAATCGCTCAAAGAGGTTGCCAGAACCGCGGCGAGAATCACCGGTCCGGACGACAAAAGGGCCTATCTCGTACACTCCGGGCGCTTCTGTGATGGAAGCACGCTGAACAGCCACTTTCATTTCAGGCTGGCACCGCAGGCAGTTGTAAAGCCACCGCGCGGGCGCAAGCCTCCCCGCGAGGCCCGCGGCCGCCCGAATGCCGCGCTTTGATATTTTTTGGCCAAGCCGGGGGCAATGCCGCGTTCCCCGCTTACGGAAGTCCAGCGGGACGGGTCCCGCCGGGAAGACGCGGGAGAAACCGGAGATTGGTTCCGAGGGGTTGCTCCTGCCTCCCCGATCAAAGCCCCGAGAGGGCCGGATGTTCCCGGCCCGGGTCGAGAACCGGCCATGGCGACGCGCTAGCTCCGCCCCACCTCCCGGGAGCTACTTAAATGAGTAGGATGACTGGCCACCACACTTATGCTAATCCAATAGCCGCGTTCTAACGGAGCACCAGGCTCCGCCCGACGATGCAAACAAGCAAATACCCATGTGATTGCTTCTTCCGTTGCCCTGTAACCCCATCCGGGCACTGAAGCATCACGACTCCCGACCCATAAAACCCCCATGACCATGCCCCCATCCATCAAACCCCTCATCCCTTGTCTTGCCCTGCTGACCTGCACGGCAGCTTCCCTGGAAGCGGCAGTGCTTTTCACGGACAACTACGATGCGACCTCGAATCAATCGCCCAACGACCAGATTGGCAACCCGGGCCGCCAAGGGGGCCCCTTGGCCACCCTGGGCTACATTCAGGCAGGAAACGTGCAGATTGGAAACCTGACCACCTTGCCTCCGAGCCCGGGCAGCGACCTCGGCGACGAGTTTCTGGCAGCCTTCGGATCCGTGGCCTACATCAATCATGATTTCTCCAACGAGACGGATTTGCTCGAGATCTCATTCCGCGGGCTGGTCTCGAGCGTTGAGAACACGGGTGCGAACAATTGGGTCTCCCTGATCGTCGGGAATGCCGCAGGCGCACCCTTTGTCAACAGTGCCAATGTCGCTGCCATCTTGTTCCGCGCGAATGGCGCCACCGAAGAGTGGAATCGCGGTAACAGCGCCGCAGGTGCCTCGAGTGCCGCGCCCGGCTTCGATGTATGGACCGACTACAAGGTCGTTCTTTCGGACACGGCGGGCACGGGCTCGGCCTTCGCGGGCAACGGCAGCAAGGCCGCTTATTATGTCAACGGATCGCTGCTGGGCACCCTGAACATCACCCAGCTGAATGCGGGCGACGGATATATCGGCTTCGGCGCCGACCGGATCGTGGGTTATGACAATGTCAAAATCGCCACGATCCCGGAGCCGTCGTCCGTCATCGCCGGCATCGGCGGTTTGGCGGGCCTGGGCCTCGTGCGCCGCAGGAAGTGACTTGCGATTTTTGAGCCGGTTTGAGGAACGGTGCGTCAGCGATGGCGCACCGTTTTTCGTGCTTTCACTTCCGTCGCTCTTCCGAATGCGGAACGATGCGGTGGTTTTTCCTATCCCGAAAAAGGGAGGTCAGACGCTTCGGGCAAATCCCATTGAGGCGGCGCGGCGCGACGGAAGAAGGCAGGCGCAGTGGCCGAGGATGGCGTATGGCGGTTCCGGCCTCCGTTTTGATCATCGCATCAAGGGAAGGTGCGGGTCAAACGTGGCGGCGCAGTGGCCGAGCGGAACAATCCCCAGGATTTTAGCCGGAGGTAAATTGGCGCACCTTATGAAGGACCCGGCGATGCCAGAGATGGATAGGAATGTTTGAGGGCGGAATTGGAAGTAGCCAGGCTCTCCATATGGAGCTTTGCGATGCCAGAGATGGACAGGAATGTCCATCCTCCTTACGCCTCCGGCGGGGTGCAGAGGATGGGGCTGGAAAGAGAAATCGAAACTTCCGGGCGGGAGAGGAGTTTCTTCCGATGCAAGACCCACCGCCATGCTGCCTAAAGCCGACAACTCCTGGACCCTATTTGAAGCCGCGCACCTGCTGAACCGGGCGGGGTTCGGGGGAAGCCCGGATGAGATCAGGGCGCTGCACGCGCTGGGGCGGGAAAAGGCTGTGGATTCGCTGGTGGCACCGACGGAGGCGATCGACGCGTTTCCGCTGCCGGCGTGGAGTACGGACGAGCAGGCGCTGGCAGATCTGCGGATGCGGCTGGAGCAGCGGCAGGAGGTGCAGAAGGCGATGAAGAATTTGCCGCCGGAGGAGGCGGAGAAGGTGAAGCGGGAAACGCAACGGGAGTATCTCCGTGAAACGAAGATGCGGGCGCTGGAAGCGCAGGGCTGGTGGTTCCGCAGGATGCTGGCGACGAAGGCACCGCTGCGGGAGAAGATGACGCTTTTCTGGCATGACCATTTCGCGACCTCGATCCAGAAGGTGAAGCAGACGATCCTGCTGGTGAAGCAGAACGAGTTGTTCCGGGAGTCGGCATTCGGGAGTTTCCGGGAGCTGACGCAGGCGATCCTGCTGGACCCGGCGATGATGCTCTACCTGGACACGCAGAGTTCGAAGAAGGGCAAGCCGAACGAGAACTTCGCGCGGGAGGTGATGGAATTGTTCACGCTGGGGGAAGGGAATTACACGGAGGGAGACATCCACGAGGCGGCGCGGGCTTTCACGGGCTATCAACTGGACCGCAGCAACGGGAAGGTTTTCCACAACAAGCGGCAGTGGGATTCCGGGGACAAGACGGTGTTTGGAAAGACGGGTGCTTTCACGGGTGAGGATGTGATCAACCTGATTTTCGAGAAGAAGGAGACGGCGCGCTTCATGAGCCGGAAGCTGTGGGAGTTTTTCGTTTATGAGGGCCCGCCACCGGCAGCGATCGACGCGCTGGCGGACTCGTTCATGAAGGCGGATTTCCAGACGGGTCCGCTGCTGCGGGATTTTCCTTTCGAAGGAATTTTACGCGGAGGCGTCGATCCGGTCGGAGATCAAGTGCCCGGTGCAGTATCTGGTGGCGATGCTGAAGCAACTGGAGGTCGACGAACCGCCGCCGGGATTCCCAATTGTCGCCGAGCAGCAGCTCGGGCAGGTTTTGTTCATGCCGCCGAACGTGGCGGGGTGGGACTGGGGCAAGGCGTGGATCAACACGAACACGCTGCTGACGCGCTACAACCTGGCGGGATTCCTGACGAAAGGTTCCGAGGAAACTCCGGGGATGCTGGTGAGCGCGGACAAGAAAAAGAAGTCCGTCGCGATGAATGGCTTTGGCGGCCGGGCGGCCCGCGAGTGGAAGGGGCCCGACTATGAGAAGATCGCGCCGCGGCCGTTGCGCGAGAAGCCGGAGGATCTGGTGGATTCGCTGGTGTTCCGGCTGTTCCAAGGACCACTGCCGGAGAAGGCGCGGAAGTCCTTCGTCGAATACGCGGATGCAAAGAAGGGCGCGATTTTCACCAACAAGGAAACCGCCGAACTGTGCCACCTGATGATGAGCACGCCTTATTACCAACTCACCTGACCGATCGATCCACAGAAAGTCTCCCAATATGAAAACACGACGCGATTTCCTACGCACGACCGTCCTGGGTGCCTCCGCCACTTGGACGGTGCCGCTTTTCATCGAGCGCACCTTCGGGCAACTGCACGAGGGCGCGAAGGACCTGGCGATCCAGCCGACGACGGGTAAGGACGACACGATCCTGGTGGTGCTGCAATTGGCCGGTGGCAATGACGGGCTCAACACGCTGGTGCCGTACGCGGATGATATCTATCACAAGTCGCGGCCGAAGATCGGGAAGAAGGAAAAGGAGATCATCAAGCTGGATGGGCATGTGGGCTTGAATTCCGCGATGCCTTACCTGGCGTCGCTGTTCAAGGAGGGCGATCTGGGAATCGTACAAGGGGTGGGTTATCCGAATCCGAACCGCTCGCATTTTGTTTCCACCTCGATCTGGGAAACGGCGGATCCGACGAACCGCTCGGCGACGGGCTGGCTGGGGCGTTATTTCGACAACGCGTGTCCGGGTGCGGACCCGACGGTGGGGATCAGCTTCAACAAGACGCAGCCGGAGAGCTTCGGCGCGGTTAAGAATCCGGGGGTTTGTTTGAACTCGCCGGAGCTTTACCGGTGGATCCATGGCGGCGGCGAGAAGGCGCAGGCGGAGGAGTTTTTCGCGGACTTGAACAGCCCGGACCACGATGATGACGACGATGCGCCGGAAGAGGGCGGATCGATCGCGATGCCAGCGGGCGGGAAGATCGGCGGGATCAGCGGCGAAGGAAATCTGGCGTTCCTGGAACGGGTGGCGCTGGACGCGCGGGTGAGTTCCGCGAAGATCCTGGAACTGGCGGCGAAGCACAAGACGAGTGTGCGATATGATGGGACGCCGGTGGCGAGGAATTTGAATCTGGTCTCGCGGATGATCGCGGGGGGGATGCCGACGCGGGTTTATTACGTGAGCCACGGTGGTTTCGACACGCACAACCAGCAGGTGAATTCGCATGACCGTCTGTTAGGGCAACTGGACAGCGCGCTGAAGTCGTTCTTCGCGGATCTGAAGGAACAGGGCAACGACAAGCGGGTGGTGCTGATGACTTTCTCGGAATTCGGCCGGCGGGTCACGGAGAACGCGAGTGCCGGAACGGACCATGGCAAGGCATCGTGTTTGTTTGTGGCAGGGCCGGGGGTGAAGGGCGGGCTGTTCGGAACGCATCCGAGTCTGGCGGATCTGGCGGAGGGTGACATCAAGCACAGCGTGGATTTCCGAAGTGTCTATGGGACGGTGCTGAACGATTGGCTGAAGGCGCCGAACATGAAGCCGATCCTGGGGGCGAATTATCCGAAGATGGGGTTGATCGGGTAAATTGCACCACCATCCGCGCGAGATGGGTTAACGCTATGCGGTTTACAAAGCCGCACAACCGCGCCAATGGTGCCGCATGAACCCGACCGACGCGCCGGAAACCTATGAGAAGATTTTCAACGCGCGGGGTCATCTCTACAATGAAGCGGGATCGCGTAGTCCGGGTGCGCGGGAAGCGGAACGCGGGGCAGTGATCACGCGGCTGGATCTGGCGGAAGGACAAACGGTGTGCGACCTGCCGGCGGGTGGAGGCTATCTGGCGGATGGAATCCGGGCAAAGTGGGGCGATGCAATCCGGTTGGTTTGCGTGGAACCGGCGTTGCGATTTGCGAAGGCAATCGATCCAAGCTTCGAGCTGCGGCATGATCCGCTGGGGGCGTTGTCGTTGGAAGACGGGAGCATCGACCGAATGGGGAGCCTGGCGGGGCTGCATCATGTGGATGACCGGCCCGCGTGTTACCGTGAATGGTGGCGGGTGCTGAAGCCGGGTGGCAAGCTGGTGGTGGCGGATGTGGAAACGGGCACGGGGCCCGCGGGGTTCTTGAATGAATTTGTCCACGAGTATTCCCCCGGGGGGCATGAGGGGAAATTTTTCCAAGCGGGTGAATGGAGCGAGGGACTGGTCGCGGCGGGTTTTGGCGAGGTAAGGGAGGAGCTGGTGGAGGTGCCGTGGGTTTTCGCGGACGTAGAGGAGATGAAGGGGTTTTGCAAAACGCTGTTCGCGCTGGAGCTGGCGACACCGGAACAGGTGTTAGGGGGAATTGAACGTTATCTGGGGTGGAAGCAGGCGGGAGATGGGGTGTCGATGAACTGGTGCTTGAGATATGCGGTTGGGGTGAAGCCCGAGTAAGGGCCGTGGATCAATTTTCCCAATCGATCATTTCGACGGTGAGAGACATCGCCTTGTTGCCGCTGGCTGCGGGTCCGGCAGAGAGAATTTCCAGCGGCTTGCCTACCTCAACGGTCATTCCGTTCTGTTTCAGCTTCAGGGCGTTTGATGGATTCCGGGTGTCTTCGAAGCTCATTCCGATATCCGCTACCTCTGAGGAATCCGCGGCCGAAGGTTCAATCTCCCAATGAAAAGCGGGGTCCGTTTTGTCATCCCCGCCCAGGGAGAGACTCGCCTTGATACCGCTGTCCGCGACCAAGCGGGTTTGTCCTTTTCCGCCGAGTGTCGCAACGAGCGTGGTGTAGTTCCCGCAATTCCAAGGTGTAAAAAACGAGGAAACCTCGGATGCGGTCTCATGCGATTGAGTTACAAAATAGAGATATCCGGTGAGCGGATTGTAGCCCGCGAAATCCTTTTCTCGATCTATTGTCGGCAACTCTTTTTTGATCAGGTCCCGCATATCCAGTGTATCGTGATCGACCCATGGCTGGAGAATGGCGGGAGGAGCGATTTCCGGGATCACCGGCAACATCGCGGGCTCCGGGCGGTCCCCGGGTGAAGGTTCAGCGAAAGGATCGGACCGGGTTTCAGCGTCCTTGGGATATTCCCCATATATACAATGGTGCCACACGTCGTAGCCGACGGCGCGGGTAACAAGCCAGGAACCATCCGGAAGCTGTTGCAGGCCATCAGGATCCTTCACCGGCCACACGGGAACCAGCTTCCCTTGCTTTTCCCGCATGACCACCCCGCTTGCCGGGGTGCCATCCATCAGCACCACCTCCGCGCTGACGACCAGATCCGTGCCTTTTTCCCCGTCGAAATCACGGGCGACCCAAAGAGGCTTTCCTTCCTGGAGACGGAATTGTGTGTTCACTCTCATCGCAAGATGTCCGGGGAGGCTTACTGTTAGATTCATCCTCGCGCTGACCCAATCCGAAAGTGGCGAGGATGTGCATTCGAAATCACCATCCACCCCCGTTTCCATTTCGTTCCATGAAGCGGATGCCCAGTTGCCACTCCGCGTGAGGAGCCTCAATTCCGCCGATGGAGTGCCCCCGGGAGAGAACGGCGGGGCTCCGGGCAAGACCTCGAAGGCCCGTGTGGTCAGGCGGACCATGGTTGTTAGATCTTCCAGCGACAACATGTCGTGCAAGCGGGCAAGATCCCGCCATGCCCCCCTTGCAACCAAGCGTCCGGACGTGGCATTCCAGATCAGCCAGTCTAACGGGGGCTTCCTTGCCTCCCTCCCACGTTCGGAAACCTTGGAAAAGTCCCACAGTTCGTCTCCTTCCTTGAAGAAGGAGGAAGGTCCCGGCGGCTTGTCCAAACGGATCGCCCCACTCTCTTCCAATCCGTAAGAGTCGTAACGGGAGAGGGGCACTTTCCAACCAATCGTGTCCCCAGCGGATGCGATCACGGTCAGCGCGAGCCAGGAAAGCAGCGACAGGAGGGAAAATCTCATATTCCAGCAGAATCAAAATCCCCCCGCGCCACAACGGAAATCGTCCAACTGACCGGAAAGATACTCCTCGTCCCACGAGCGCCCGTACTTTGTATTCCTAAACCCGGCTGCCGCCATACAGGGCAACGCCACGGCCGATAAGAGACCGGCCCTCCTTACTATTGGAGCACGTAGGTGACCTTGTTGGCGGAAACGGAGAGGCAGCGGGTCTTCTCCAGGCGGGCGACCAGCTTGCGGGCGTGGGCTTCATCCATGCGGCGCTGGTTCCAGGAGATGATGGTATTGATGAGCTTGGTGATGGTCTTGGGGCGGCTGGTGCCGAAGTTGCGGAGTTTCCGCACGACGGATTCGAGCTCGGGATCCAAGGGCAAGGGTTTTGCCAAGGGCAAGGGTTTCGTTTTGGGCGGGCAGAGCTTTGGTTTGCGGGAGGCGGTGGTGCCACGGGCACTCACGTGGCGGAGGACGGCATCGAAGCCCTTGTCCTTGGAGATGATCTGGAAACAGGCGCGTGGATCGGACACGGAAAGGACGCCGATGTAGTACGGGATGTGAAAATCGACGGCGTTCTTGCCATTGCCGGAGATGCGGATGACCTCGAAGCGTTCGCCGGATTTTTCTTCCCAACCCGCAGGGGTTTTCTGGGTTTCTCCGACGAAGACGAGGATCTTGATGAGAGGGTTGTCGAAGGCTTCAAGATCCTTCGGCTGGACGTTCTCATAATCGACCATGATGTACTTTTGAGGGAGTTGCATGGGGATGAAGGGCGGGACCCAGCGCTATCCTTTTATGCCTGAATCCGGAGGGGGGGCGCCAGCCACGTGATCGCGTGATCAGGGTAGATGATGCGGAGCGTTGATGCCGGTGGGACGCAGAGGCATGGAGGCCAACGGGCGTAAAGCGCCTTCTGCCGTCCCTCCGGGACTCAGTGACGTGTAGATCCGATACCGGTGGCTCACGCCACCGGCTACCTTCGGGCTACCCCTCCGGGGCAAGGAAATTGCCGGAAGCCGCCTAGACACGGAGGCGGACACGGAGGCGGACACGGAGGCGGACACGGAGGCGGACACGG
>CAXTTX010000111.1:0-7298 GCA_964247045.1 uncultured Verrucomicrobiales bacterium
GGCTCCAAGGGCGGCAGCGGCGGCGGCTACAAAAGCGGCGGCGGCGGTCGCTGGTAATTCCAGCACCTCGGCTTCACGCTGAAAAAACTTTCGGTACGCCCGGTTCCCTTCCATGGGATCCGGGCGTTTCTTTTTGTATATCCGTCCTTTGGCAACGGTAGGGCTGACCGGCCCGGTCAGCCGCAGGTCGGCAATGATCGCGGGGAAAGCGGTGAAAATGTGAATCGAAACAGTGGCTGGGACGTCCCGTCCCAGGCCGTTGCCGGGACGTCTCGTCCCGGTGATCACGACAATTTATCACCGCAAACCATGATTTGCACCAAAGGGACAGCCTCAAACCAGTCCCGGGCCAGGTCGTTCCGCCACCGGCCGCCCGTGGAAAAGCCACCTGACAACTTGTGCCCCGGAGCACCCGGCGGAAGCCCTTTCAAACCTTCACACTCTCCACCTCCGATCGCCGCCTTCCCATGGCGAAATTTCTTTCGTTTCACCTCATCCCGCGCGCTCCGGGTATTCTGTCGGTAACCACCACTCTGCGCTCCCTCCATGTCCGCGCCCTTTTTAGTTAGATTCAATTTCTCATCTCTCTTCCAATTCACGTCCATCTGCGTCCATCTGCGTCCATCTGCGTCCATCTGCGGTTCAATTCCTTCCCCCATTTGACTTCGCCCCTATCCGCTTCATCCCCTTCTTCTTTTTGCGCACTTTTTTCGCCTTTTCGCGGCTACTCTCCAAACTCTCTCTACCACTCCCCGAACAACTCAATCAATAACCCCTGACAAATAACCTCTAGCCTCCACCCCGTCACTCCGCCCCGAACTGATCCAGCATCGAATAATACCCCAGGATAAACCCGATGATCTTCCACGCCGCGAACCCCAGGATCAAAAAATACATCACCTTCGGCACCATCACCGCCGCCCGTTGCACCGTGACTTCCGCCTCGTCCTGGAACCACTTCGACCACCGCGCCAGATCCGTGTCCAGCGTCCCCGCCTCCTCACCCGTCGAGTAAGACCGCGCGAAAGCCTGCGGAAACGCATCCTCCGCCATGAACCGTGGCCCCAGCGCCTCGCCCGCCTCGGCCGCGGCCACCACCTTGGCTCCCGCCTCCCGGATCATCCCGCTGCGCGACGCCGCGCTCGCCAGTTGGTTCGTCTCATCCATCGGGATCCCGGCCAGCAGGCACGAATGGTAAACCTTGCAGAACCTCGCCATCGCCAGGTTCCCCCGCGCCTTCCCGATCCATGGGAGCCGGTTCACCAGCCGGTCGAGTCCCGCGTTGTCCGGCGTCGCCTTCAATACCGCCTTCACCGCGAGAAACAC
Source organism: uncultured Verrucomicrobiales bacterium (assembly GCA_964247045.1). Classification (GTDB taxonomy): domain Bacteria; phylum Verrucomicrobiota; class Verrucomicrobiia; order Verrucomicrobiales; family Akkermansiaceae; genus Luteolibacter. The sequence goes on from CAXTTX010000111.1 coordinate 1,327, forward strand.
CAGGAATCCCACCGCGTAGGTCACCAGCAGCGCCAGCACGAATCCCCCCAGGATTTTTCCCACCGATTGCCCCCCCTTCATCAGCGCCGTCGGCACCATTGCGATGAAAATCCCCATGTGCAGCACGATGATCGGATAGATCATCCCCCGGATCACCGCCTGCCGCGCGGACGCCACCATCGCATGGTAGTCCGCCAGGTGTTGGAACGCCGCGCCCAGCTTCCCACCCCGCTCACCCGCGCCGATGATGCTCCGCTCGAGCGCCGTGATCGACACCGTGTCCTCGGCAAATGCCGCGGTGATGCTCTTTCCCGCCTCCAGTCCGCGCTTCACCTTTTGCAACAGCTCCACCTGCGCCGGTGGCAGCCGCATGTCCATAAGAACCGCCGCCGCACGGCGGATGTCGAACCCCGCGTTCAGCAACTTCGCGAGCTCAAGGTAAAACAAATGCTTCTCGGCGGCGCTCGCGGTCATGGATACACCTTGGAATAACCGCCCCGCGGCCTTCCTCCAAGATCAATCCGTGGCGGAAGCGCTCATCGCTTCAAACCTTCTTTTCCAGCGCCTCCACCCGGCCCCGCCGGTATTCCCAGACGTGGAGCCACGGGTGGTTCCCGTGTTCGTCAGAGGCAAAGTAAGCGGAACACGCTACCCCTGCGAACCACAGCGCGGGAACGAGGATCAGCGCCAGCCCCAATGTGGCAATGCTTAACCAGAGCGCGATGAACACCATGATCACGTTGCCGGCCGTCATGATCACGACCGCGTCCACGTAGTGATGTTTATACAGGTGTCCCAGTCCCGGAACCACACTGAGGAGGGCGGCAACCTTGTTTCGATCCACCCCTTTCCATGCTTCGAATAATTCTTTCATGGCAAATATGAGCTTTTGATTCACCTATATATTCCCAGTTCCGCCGTCCGTGCGCAAGTGAAGAATTCCTATCCTACTCCCCCCAATCCGGCCTCCGCCTGCGCGGCGGCCTCTCCAAAATGCCGCTGATCCGCAGATCTGCACCTCCACCGGACCGCGGAACAACAGCCTCCAGTTCCCCGCCGGGAACTTAGCTTTACCGAACGGGAATATCCCCTACCCCGGATACTCCCCGGCCCCTGAAATATACCCCTGGAGCTGCGCGATCGTGTGCCGCTGGGAGTTCATCACCCAGCTCACCAGGTCGCCCATGGAGATCAGGCCCATCAGCTTGCCCTCGTCCACCACTGGCAGGTGGCGGATGCGGTTGCCCGTCATCAGTTCCATGCACGTGCCGATGCCGTCCTTGCTCCGCACCGTGATCGCGGGGCGGCTGATGATTTCTCCCACGCGCGTGTCGCGGGACGTGCGCCCCTGGAGAACCACCTTCCGGCTGTAGTCCCGTTCCGACAATACTCCCACCACCTCGCCGCTCTCCACCGCCACCAGCGCGCCGATGTTACGTTCCCCCATCCGGCGGATGGCGTCATAGACGGATTCATCGAGGGTCGTGGTCAGGACCTCGCCGGCCTTGTTGTGCAGGATGTCGTAAACGGTTCCGTGAATTTCCATGGCTTTGTCTCCTTTTAAGGTTCTGACACCATGGACAGCCCGGATTGGCACGTCAAGGACGGAAGGCACCCGGAAATTATCGGCCTTCCGGACTTGCGGCCCCTTTTCCAAAGTGGCTTGATTACCGCTATGAAGGTTTATTTGGAACTGATGCGGGACGTTCTGGACAATGGCGAGGAACGCTCCGACCGGACCGGGACCGGGACGCTCTCGGTCTTCGGAAGGCAGGCCCGTTATGACCTGCGGAAAGGCTTCCCCTGCCTCACCACGAAGAAGTTGCATCTTCGTTCCATCATCCATGAACTCCTCTGGTTCCTCCGCGGCGAAACCAACACCCAATACCTCAAGGACAACGGCGTCACCATCTGGGACGAGTGGGCCGACGCGGAAGGCGAGCTCGGGCCCGTCTATGGCAAGCAATGGCGCGCCTGGGCCAGCCCGGAAGGCCGCACCATCGACCAGATCCACCTGCTGATAGACGGCCTCGTGGGAAATCCCCAATCCCGCCGCCACATCGTCTCCGCGTGGAATGTCGGCCAGATCCACCAGATGGCCCTGCCGCCCTGTCACCTCCTCTTCCAGTTTTATGTCCACGAGGCCGTGGATGGCGGGAAGCCCGGCCTCTCATGCCAGCTCTATCAGCGAAGCGCGGATCTTTTCCTTGGCGTGCCCTTCAACATCGCTTCCTACGCGTTGCTCACCCTCATGGTGGCCCACGTCTGCGGCTACGAGGCCCGCGATTTCGTCCACACCTTCGGCGATCTCCACCTCTACTCGAACCACCTCGAACAGGCGGAGCTCCAGCTCGCCCGCGAACCTCGCAAGCTCCCCACGCTTTGGCTCAATCCCGCCGTCACGGACATCGACGCCTTCACCTTCGACGACATTCGCTTGGAGAACTACGACCCCCATCCGCACATCAAGGCGCCGGTCGCTGTCTAACCGATGTTCAACTACGAAAAGCGCCATGAGAAGCTGATCTCTAGGGCTGCCTTCCTGCGCCGCCTGGGCCATTCGTTTTTTGTTTGTGCCATGCTTGTCGGCGTCTCGCTCTTCGCCGGAATGTTGGGTTACCACGCCTTGGAAGGCCTGTCCTGGACCGAATCCTTCCTGAATGCCTCGATGCTTCTCGGTGGCATGGGCCCTGTCACCGAATTGAAAACGGAAGCCGGAAAAATCTTCGCAGGCCTCTATGCCTTGTATTCGGGACTCGCCTTCCTCGTTCTCGCGGGTCTTCTCTTTGGTCCCGTTGCCCACCGCGTCCTCCACGATTTCCACTACGACTCCGGTGAGGATGGGAAGGGCGATTCCAAATAAATCATGAGTCTCCGCCTCACCGCCATCGTCGCCATGACCCCGGACCGCATCATCGGGAAGGACGGCACGCTCCCATGGCACTTGCCGGAAGACCTCGCCTTTTTCAAGCGCACCACCTCCGGCCACCCCATCGTCATGGGCCGCAAGACCTACGAATCCATCGGCCGCCCCCTGCCAAAACGCCGCAACATCGTCCTCACCCGTGACACCACCTGGTCCGCTCCCGGTGTCGATGTCATCCACGCCCCGGAAGACTTGGCAAAGCTCCCCGATCTCGATGACCGTGTCTTCATCATCGGCGGCTCCGAGATTTACGCCACCTTCATGCCCCTGTTGGATGACCTACTGGTGAGCCACGTCTTTGATTACCACGAAGGAGACACGACCCTGCCCGATTTCGAATCCCTCTTTCCTCGTTCCGAAATCATCGAAACCCACGACGCCTTCGAGGTACGACGGCATTTCAGTTAGGCCGTGGGTTTGCCCCGGAAGGGGCAGTTCGAGATTAGCGCGGGATGGAGGAGCGACGGGAACCAAAGGGTAAATATGCCAATGGTATTGAGTCCCGGAGGGACGGCAGAGGTCGTTTTTGGCATGCGCGCAATCCAACGGGGACTTCGGTTGCCATGGATCTTTGCATACATTGGTACTCCCATCACGAATCGCCAGCCACCTAGCCCACGGGAATGAAACTCGCCTCGGGATCCATCTGGCTCCGCCGGTTCAACAGGCAATGGAAAATGACCAGCCCTCCCGCCGCGATGTTGAGCCACAGGATCCAGGTCCCGTAGATCCCGCTGCAACTCTGGAAGACCACGTGGCTGAAATCATGCGAAAGGCCTCCGACTGCTGTTGGCGTGTAAATCGGCCCCAGTAAACCTGCCAGTCCCATCCACCACGCGATGCGCCTGCTGGCCAAGCCCACCCACAGGAACAGGATGGCGAATGCCAGCGTGTAGACGGGACCTGCCAGTTGTTCAGCCAGAATCCGGAATGCGTCCCACGTCGGCAAAGGGAGACGGAACGCCTCACCATATCTACTTACACCCCAAACCACGGAGGCGATGTTGGCAATCACCACAAGCAACAGCAGCGATGCCGTGATGGTATTCCTGCTTTTCGCCTGAAGGGGAAAACCACGCATCCCGCCACCATCCACTTCACGGCAAAAGGGTCAAGCTCGCGATCGCCTCATCGGTACCACAGCACCGTGATCCCGTGAAGCGTGTCATGGAACGTCTGGATCTGCACGATCTCGATTCCCGGATTCCCGTTGATCCATGCCTCCGCCTTCGCGTGCGAGGCCTCGATTAGGCTGAAATCGAAGGTGGCCCCATCCATGCGGAACGCCTTCTTTTCTGTGAAGACCGCGCGTTGGATCGGGCGTGTGGCTGTGGCCGGCATGGGTGGGGGAGTTTGCATGACCTTTTGCTGACGGATGAGGTTCTAATCAAAGATCTCTTTTCCGGCAACCGGCATTTGCCTCCGTTCTTGGCTGCTGTCAAAGGCCTACAAGCTGGATTGACCCCAGCCCTTTCCCTTGCGGCGACAACATTCCAGACACGGCGAACAGCATCGTGGCCAGCGTTGCGTGGACATAAAAGCCCCATGCCGGTCCCGGACCCATCCCGGCGGACTTCACCGCCGGAGTGAAAGGGAAGGCGATGAACAGCAGCAAGGCGATGACTAGGAAGACCACCTGCACCACCCCCGCGCGCCTTCCGGAGAACTTTTCCAACAGGGAGATCGCCACGCTGCTGACGACCAGCATTCCGGGAAGCGCTCCTCCCGCGCGCCAGCCCATCACATTGCTTTCCCGCGGGCTGTCACCCACGATCACCCACGCGGTGATCCACGGTAAAGAGACCGCCCCAAACGCACCCAGGGCGAGTATCATCTGCCCGATCCGGAGTTGACCCTTGCGCCTTGTGAAAACGGATTCTTCCACCATGGATCTGTTATCCAACATTCCGTGGGAAGGTCCAGTCGTTTCAGGAAACAGGGTCCTGGTTCAAATGTCGGCTGGCCCCAGATACCGGTAGCCCACCCCCCGCACGCTGGATATGAGCTCCGGCTTCGATGGATCCCTCTCGATCTTCTTCCGCAACAACAGCACATGCTGGTCCAGTGTCCGGGAGTCCGGAAAGTAGTCCAAGCCCCAACACCGGTCCAGGAACGCGTCACGCGATACCGCCTCGCCCTGCCTTTCATGCAGGAGTTGGAGCATCGAAACCTCGCGCGGCGTGAGGTCCATCGTCTTCCCATCCCCTTTCGCGACCAGCGCCCGGGGATGGATCGTTAGATGCCCGAACCCGAACCCGTCCTCTTTCGGCGCGCGCCGTCGGAGCGCTGCGCGGATCCGTGCCATTACCTCGGTGCGCGTGAATGGCTTCCGGATGAAATCATCCGCGCCCAGGTCCAGTCCCGCCACCACGTCGATCTCCTGGTTCTTCGCCGACAGGAAAAGGATCGGGACCTCCCGGTCGCACTGGCGGACACGGCGGCAGACTTCATAGCCATCCATATGAGGCATCATGATGTCCAGGCAGAGCAGATCGGGTTTTCCATCACGCCATTGCTCGATGGCACGGCGGCCGTCCGGCGCACGCAGCGTCTGGAAACCCTCGCTCTCCACGCAGGTGGCCAGCGCGTCGAGGGTCAGTGGATCGTCTTCAGCGATGAGGATGGTCATGCGGCGTCGGTACGGGTTGAAACGATGGCCAGCGCCGGTGGCGCCGGAATGCGGAGGCGGAACGAGGCTCCGGGTTTGGTTTCCAAAAGCTCCAGCGTTCCGCCCATGCGCGTCGCGAGGTCGCGGCCGATCGAAAGTCCCAGCCCGGTTCCGCTCGCGCCCTCGTTCGTAGCATCGGTCACACGTTCGAAAGGGGAGAACACACGGCTCCGGTCACCCTCGGGAATCCCCGGACCCCGGTCGCCCACGGTGAGAACCAGGAGATCGTTCTCTAACAAACAATCCAGCCCCAGCCATCCGCCCGTCGCGGCATACTTCTCCACGTTGGAGAGCAAGTTCCCCGTAATCTGGCTCAGCGCGTCCGCATCCATCAAAACAGGGTCCTCCGCGCGGACTGCCGCCTCGATCTTGATTCCC
>CAXTTX010000111.1:7308-12574 GCA_964247045.1 uncultured Verrucomicrobiales bacterium
GAGGGGCGGAAACTCTCCAGCGTTCGCAGGACCACCTCACCCGCGGCACACCGCACCGGCTTCAGTTGCAAGGTATCCTTTTCCCGCCGTGAGAACGTCAGCACGTTTGCCACCAGCCGCGACAGCCGCTCGATCTCCTCCGCCACCAACCCCAGTCTCCGCCGTGCCTCGGCAGGTCTCGCGGTCAGTGCCTCCGTCGCCAGGTCCAGGTTCAGCGAGAGATTCGTCAGCGGCGTGCCCAGTTCATGCGACACCCGGTTCACGAAGGAAACCCGTTCCGCCGCCAGCTTCAGTGCCCGCTTCTGTTGGAAATACAGCGCGAAACCCGATCCCGCGAGAAAGAGTGCGAGAACACCCGCCGCAGCCAGCGTCGCCGCGTCATGCCCTTGATGGATCGTAAGTCCGTCCCATGCCCGGATCTGCCAATCCCCGCAAAGGTTGCGTGCCGGAATGATCGATGCCGCGGGTCCATGCCGGTTGCTGCCGACGGACGCCACGGCCGCACCCGCCGGAGTGTCGATCTGCACCCGCTCTCCCGCTTCACGCATGGGAGTTATCGGCGTGACAAGCCAATCCAGCAGGTGTGCTGCCTCGCGTTCACGCACTTGCGCCAGATCGATCAGGAACACCACCAGCACGCCCGGCTCCGCCTGGAAATAGTAGAGCCTTGAGTTGGGAGTGCCCGCTTGAATCCATGACCCGCCTTCCGGCAGCGGCTTCTCCAGCAGCACCTGATCCAGAATTACCGCCGTCTTTGCATCCAGCGGGCGCTTTCGTTGAGCCAGTTCGATTTCCGGCAGCTTCCCCGCGCCCGGTTTCGCCGTGAGGGTTTCATCCTTTCCCCGGGTGCGGAAAATACGGACCAGACGGAGCCCTTCCAGTTCCGCCGCGGAGCGTTCCGCCTCCGCATGGTCCAGATACAGGGCCGCGTGCGCGATACGTCGCAGATGTCCCAGATAGAGCTCGTCCAGCCGCTCCACTTCTTTCCGGAAATGGTCCGCCAGATCCATCAGCCGTTCCCGGTCCACCGGGGAACGGGTTTCCTCGACACGCCTTGCCAGCCGCTCGCCTCCGGCCAAGGTCAGGACGGCGGCGGCGAGCATTGGCAGGATCGTGACGGAAGCGGCGCGCATCAGGGCTTGGCCAAGGTTGCCGTTACGAAAGCAAACCAAACCCGGTTTGCCGAGTCCGGATCTACTTTCGAGTCCGGTGGCCGGTTGACCGTCCCCAAGAGGAACGGCCGGTTGATTCCCATCGTCACGGCCGTGGTCGAACTCTGTTCCTCGACCACCGCCATCTCCGTCGTTGAAACGGATTGGCCCCACGCGCTCCGTCCCACCATGGAGCTGTGGGAAGGCATGAACATGAGATCCAGGACCTTGCGGCTTTCACTCAAGGTCGGCTCCATTTCCACCGTGAGCCCGCTTTTCCGGGCTTGGAAACTGCTCGCGGTCGCCGATGTCTTCAGGCCTTCCACCCCTGACAGCGGTGGGGCGTCCTTCAGCTTCGCCGCATCCGGCGCGGGTGTCGGCTGATCATTGGATGTGGGCGGCACGATTGCCACCCCGACCGTGTTGGGCAGCTCCGCCGGCTCCCATTCGGTGGGGCACATTTGCTCTGTCACGCTTTCGCACACCGACTTCTGCCCGGATCTCCCCCGCAAGACCGTGAAGGATTCCTGCTTGGCCGTGTTCTTTTCCGCCGCCGCGGCGACGCGGGCATAAAGGTCGGGGTCCGCCAGGTTCTCACGTTGCAACTTCGCCGCCATGGGCAGTGGCATCGAGAAAGTTTCATAGCAGATGGAAATATTCACCGGTGTGTTGTCCTCCGGCACATTCCCCGGTGGCTTCGTGGAGGGGGCGAACGGATCTACGGAAGGCGCCTGCGCATGCAGGGGAAGCGCGGCGAATAAGGAAATGAACAATGTTTGGACTTTCATGGCCCGCCATCTTAGCCCCCGGCTTGTCGCGAAGTGTCAAAGGATTGTCAAATTGCGGGAGGCGGCCGGGTTCCGGCCTCTTGCCACGACCTTCTGGATGCGTTAATCTTCCACCATGCGCGTTCTCGCCGTCATCCTCTTGCTTCATCTAACCGCCCGCGCGGAACGCATCAACCACGAGGGCCGCATCCTCGGCGAAACCCCGCCCGTCACCACGCCGCTCCTCTTCAACACGCCGGAAGCGGACGCCGTGATTTCGTCCCTCCAGATCATGCCCCGGGACAATGCGTGGAATGAGGACATCTCTCAACGTCCCCTGTTATCTAACAATGATGCGATGATTGCCCGGGTGAAATCCGATCTCGCGGTTATCGGCAACCGCCAGAATCTCCGGCTCTTCAGCGAGATGAACTACGTCCTGATCCCGGATAACCAGCCGGCTGTTCCCATCAGCTTTTTCGAATATCCGCAAGAGTCCGATCTCGACGGCGGCACTTTTCCCAATGGCCTCTATCCGATTCCCTCCAACATGCCCATCGAGGGCTGGCCGGCTGAATGGCCGGGTCTCACCAACGAGCAATGGCAGGAGGACGTCGGCGACGAGGGCGGCGATCGCCATTCGATCATTCTCAAACCCTCGACCGGCAACTTCTGGGAAACCTGGCAGGCCAAGCGCACCGGCACCACGTGGGAAGCCGCCAACGGCGCGAAATGGAACCTTTCCTCCAATGCCCTCCGCACCCCCGGCTGGACCTCGGCCGATGCAGGCGGACTGCCGATGCTCTGCGCGTTGATCCGCTACGATGAATGCCAGCGTGGCATGGTCGAACATGCCCTCCGCCTCATCGTGAAGCGCACCCGCGGCGCTCCCAACCGGAGTAGTCCCATCTATCCGGCCAGCCACGAGGCTTCCGATCCCTATACGGAAGAGCTTGATGTCCCTGCCATGGGCCAGCGTTTCCGTCTCAAGGCCAGCTTCAACATTCCTGCGAATTGGACCAGCCAGGAAAAGGCCGTCCTCCTCGCCCTGAAAAAATACGGCGCCATCGTCGCGGACAACGGCAACTTCTTTTCCGTCTCCATCACCCCGGACGACCGCTATCCGGAAAACTGCTTCACCCACATCCGCAATAGTATCGACATCAACAATTTCGAGGTTGTCCAGACCACCGGCCCCACGGGCGGACCTCGCTCGCCCGGTGCTCCGACTGCGGATGCCGGTCCGGACCAGTGGGTCGCCGTCGGTGCATCGGATGCCTCTGCGGCCCTCTCGGGAGTCATCACCGCGCCCGGTGCCGTCACCACCCGTTGGAAAACCTATTCCGGCCCCGCATCCGTCGTTTTCTCTAACGACACGTCCGCCGCCACAACCGCTACCTTCCCGGTTCCTGGCACTTACACGCTGATGCTTTCCGCTGCGGATGGCATTCACGCCGTGGCCTACGATGCCGTTGCCATCACCGTCACTCTCTTCCCGGCCATCGAGATCCAGGGTGAGAACGCGGTGATCTCCTTCCCCTCCGCCACCGGTCATCATTATCGCGTGCAGAAAAGTACCGATCTCGCCGCCTGGTCCAACTTGCCTGACAATCTCACCGGCAACGGCAGTAACCTCATCGTCACGGACACCGCGGCCCTGGCCGATCCGGCGAAAAGGCGCTTCTACCGCGTGCTCGTGCTCGACTGAGCCTCCGCCGGATTCTCTTCCAAATACTCCACCATCGTAGGCAGCGAGAGATACTCGATCGCATCCGCGATCGCCTTCTGCTCCTTCAAATCGTTCGTCCCCCGCGCGAGGATTTCCAGTTTGGGTATCGCGTCCTTGCTGCCGAAGGCCACCGCGGCTTCCAGCGCCGCCTTGCGGATCTCCGGGTGCGTGTTCCGCATCTCCGCCAGTATCCGGTCCAGCGAGGCCGCGTCATTGAACCATGCGAGCCCATCCAGTTCCTCCACCCGCTTCGCCACCCACGCTTCATTCTGGGTGGAACCCGCCGCATGCGGGGATTCGATCGCCTCCGGCAATCCTGCCGCGACGACGTTGCGCCGACCCTTCTTGACCGGCGCAACCATTTCGTTTGCGGCGCTCTCGGCCTCCGCTACCGGCCTCGCTGCGGAGCGGGTGGCTTCCGGGGTCGCGTTCCGGAACATCCATGCCAGGGCGGCGGCCAGAACACAGGCCGCGCCCAACCACCGGAGATGTCGTCCCGCCCCGTTCACTTCACCGTGGCCTTGCGGCCCTTGAGATACAGACTTCCGTCATAGTAGGCCTTGCCCGCACCCACGGTGCCGCTGCCATTCACCGCCGTCTCGATCTGGCCTGTCGTGATCTGGATACCATCGCCATTCGGAGTGGTGGTCTTCAGGTCCTCGATCGCGATGCCCTTCACCGTGCCTTGCAGGGCGCTCAGCTTGATTTTGAAAGTGACTGGAAAGTAGTTCCGGCTGGCCTCCTGCCCCGTCAGCCGGTTGCGCTGGCCGTCGAAAACCCGCTGCTGACCGGTCAGGTCCAGCTCGAAGTAGTTGCTCGCGTCCCGCAGGAAATTCCCCGCCGAGTCCGTCACCACCACCTTGTCGTTCGTCTGGATCCTCAAGATGGCCCCGTCCGGGAACTTCACCTTCAGGTCCTGAGCCAGGAAAATCAGCAATTGCTTTGCGTTCAGCCGCACGGACTTCACCTGCCCATAGTCGCTGTCTCCGGAACTCGTCAGCTTTTGCTGCATGTAGTAGCGCAGCTCCAGCGTCATGTTCGAGTCCACGCTGGCCCGGGCGAGTGCCGGGATCAGGCAGAACCCGGCCGTGAGGAGGAATTTCAAGGAAGGGAATTTCATGATTCGGTAGAAGGGGATAAAGGTGAAAAAGGCCGGAAGGGCGGGGAAGGGAGCCCGCCTTCGTGTTTGCGGGCGAACATCGCACCAGTTGCCGGGTCTGACGAGTTGGAAATTACGGATATTCAAACCAAATTTCCCCATTTCCCGGAAAAACGAGGGATTATACCCTCCCGCCCTTTCCCTTTTGTCGGATCTCGGGACATTCCCTCATGAACCAGACCCCCGTTGATCCCCGTGTTTCCATTGGCCACGTCCACCTCAAGGTCGCCGACCTGGAACGCGCCCTCGGCTTCTACTGCGGCGTCCTCGGTTTCCAACTCACCCAGCGCTATGGCTCGCAGGCCGCCTTCATCTCCGCCGGGGGTTACCACCATCACATCGGCCTGAACACTTGGGAAAGCCTCGGCGGCCAGCCGCCACCGCGCGGTACCACCGGCCTGTTTCATCTGGCCATCCTCTACCCCACCCGGGCCGCCCTCGCGGATGCGCTGCGCCGCCT
>CAXTTX010000112.1:0-5579 GCA_964247045.1 uncultured Verrucomicrobiales bacterium
ATCAGGCCCCCACGCTGGGTTTCCGTCATGTCGGCGGCGGAGATGCCAACGGGATCCAGGGCGGTGGCGACGCGGTTTTCCGCGGAAATGATTTCACCCGGGGCCTTGTCACTGAAGATGACTTCGTTTTTTCCGGCGGCCACGAGGGTGGTTACCAAGGTGATGGCCAGATCCTGCTCGGCGGCGAGAACGCGGAGGCCGATGTGCTGTCCGGCGCGGACCTCGGCGGGATTGGAGCCAAGGAAGGAGGGGGTGACGGAAAGGAGCTTGCCTCCGGCCAAGGTGACATTCACGGAAACATGATGGCCCTCGAATCTCCAGCCCCAGGCCTTGGGGTCGCCGGGCGTGCCGAAGACAGCCACGGTGTATTTGCCCGCGTCCCGATAGGTCGCGTTCTTTTCCAGTTCCGCGAGCACGCCTTCCAAGGTCATGATCTGGGTGATCTTGAGATTGCCCTTCTCGCTCATGGCGGAGGCGAGGAGTTTCATCGCTGCGGCACGTTGTTCTTCCGTCATCTGTTTCACCGTGAGGCCGGTGCGGTCGCGGGGGGTGAAGCGGAAGTTCTCCCGTTCGGCATGGTCGAAGGGCAGTCCCGCAATCGCCCTTTGGCTGTCGTCCAAGGTGTCCAGGAAGCCCTTGGCGGCGGCTACGCAGGGATCGGCCTCCTGCTCGGCCGAAGCCCACGCCGGGAAGGTGAGTAAGAGACAAAAAACCAGTTTTTTCATCGGAAGACCAAGCAATCAGGAAGGCCCTGCCGGGGCAAGGAGAGTCTCACGGCAAGAAAGGGAACGGGGTAAACTTGTGCCTTGCCTAGTGGGCGGGATGCCGTCAACGATCCGCGCCGTGACGCGCCACCGCACCGACGACCTCAGGATTTCCGGAATCAACCCTCTGATTTCACCGGCTGTATTGGCCTATTACCTGCCGATCACCGAAGAGGCGTCCGAACTTGTGGCTGGCACGCGCACGCAGGCGGATGCCATCTTGCGCCGCGAGGACGACCGGCTGCTGGCCATCGTCGGCCCGTGCTCGATCCATGATCCGGCCGCCGCCTTGGAATACGCCGCGAAGCTCAAGGACCAGGCGAAACGGCTGGAGAAGGACATCCTCGTCATCATGCGGGTGTATTTTGAAAAACCGCGGACGACGGTCGGCTGGAAGGGTCTGATCAACGACCCGGACCTTGACGATTCCTTCGACATCAACCAAGGCCTGCGGATCGCGCGCGGCCTGCTGCTGGATCTCGCCAACATGGGCGTCCCCGCCGGAACCGAGTTCCTCGACACGATTTCCCCGCAATACATCGCGGACCTGATCGCCTGGGGAGCCATCGGCGCCCGGACCACGGAGTCCCAGATCCACCGGGAACTTGCCTCCGGCCTTTCCATGCCGGTCGGCTTCAAGAACGGGACGGGCGGATCCATCCAAATCGCCCTGGATGCGATCCAGTCCTCCTCGCGACCCCATCATTTTCTGTCGGTCACCAAGCAGGGAGTCTCGGCGATCGTTTCCACCGCTGGAAACGAGTCTTGCCACCTCATCCTCCGTGGTGGAAAAACCGGGCCTAACTACGATAAAGACTCGGTGGATGCCGCGGCGGCGATGCTCAAGGAACAGGGCCTCATCGAAACCGTGATGATCGATTGCTCGCACGGAAACTCCATGAAGGATTTCCGGAACCAGCCGATGGTGGCGCGGAGCATCGCGAACCAACTTGCGGGAGGTTCCCAAGTCATCACTTCGGTGATGATCGAGTCCAACCTCGTCGAGGGCAATCAGAAACTAACCAGCGACTTGAGCAAATTAACCCGCGGCCAGTCGGTCACGGATGCCTGCTTGGGTTGGGATGACACGGTGGAGACATTGGACATTCTTGCGGAAGGCGTGCGAAAGCGTCGTGGCTAGGGAATTTCCCCACTTGGCCTTGGGTTTGTTCTCATCTTTAAGGGTGATTATCAGAGGACGTAAAAAAGTTCTCTAGGTACTTGCGGAACAGGAGAGGAACTGTGCATTCTACCGCGTCGTTCAATTTCGAGGATGGATTTAACAAGCGAATCAGCACAAAGCGTCATTACTTGCAGGAATAGCCAAGGGACTGAACTCACGGCTAACCTACTCAGGATCAAACGCTATTCGGTCGTTTTCGAGGTTTATAACCCGTATAGCATCCTGCAGCTATCCGAAGTTCTTTCCGACTTCCGGATCATGGCTTCCCGGCGCTTGCTGTACCACGGCAAGGCGGTCGTCAGCAACCTGCTGAATACGGGGATCGTCCTCGTCTGCGAGGCGATGCTCGACGAGGGCTGGGTAGAGGTGGATTTCCTCTCCAGCGTCAGTGGCCAAGCCGCGGGCAAGGGGGATCTGGCAGGGCAATTCGCCAATTTCATGGGCGAGTGGAAAACCGCCAACAAGGTGCAAGACCCCTTCAAACTGGTGGTCGCGGACCTTGCCAGCATGCTTTCGGGGGTCCAGCATTGGCTGACCGGGGTGGACGTCGGCATCCGGACAACGGTGACACGCCGCCGTGACGAGCTGGAAAACGAGATTTTCTCCGGGATCGAAAACCGGGTGGTCGAGGAAGTGCTTCCTTCGATGGAAAGGTTCGAGATGGTTTCCTCGGAAATCAGCGAGGCGGAGGTGGCGGTTCATAAAGCCTATGTACGGCGCGAATTGCACCCGATCGTCCTTTGCTCGCCTTTCCTCTACCGGACCTACACCAAACCGCTCGGGTACGCTGGTGACTACGAGATGGTGAACATGATGTTGAGGAATCCCTATGAAGGTTCCTCCGCCTTCGCCAAGCTGCTCAATTTCGCGCTTTTGAACACCGAACCGGTGGTCGCCCACCGCAACCGGATCGATTTCCTGGTCGAAAAATTGCGCTCCGAGTGCGGACGGCGGATCAGCCGCAGCAAGACCCGGGTCTTCAACCTGGCCTGTGGACCCGCGATGGAGGTCCAGCGCTTCCTCCGGGAATGCGAGGAGAGCGACCTCGCGGAAATCGACCTGTTGGACTTCAACCCGGAGACGCTGGAATACACGCGGGAACGGATGCAGGAGGCGAGGATGGCCGGAGGCCGGGAAACGCAGGTGCGTTACTTCCAGCGTTCCGTGCACCAGTTGCTGCGCGCGGCGACGCAGGGCGGCGACGAGGAGTTTGCCAATTACGACGTCGTCTATTGCGCCGGCCTTTTCGACTACCTCTCGCAGCGCGTTTGCAAGCGGCTCGTGGAATTGTTCTGCACGATGATCCGGCCTGGCGGCATTGTCATCGTGACCAACGTCGCGGCCAGCAATCCTCGCAAGGCATGGATGGAATACGTCATGGAGTGGAACCTCATTTACCGCGACACCGCGGACATGAACGATCTGGTTCCGGAGGGTTTGAACTTGAAGGGCACGACCGTGGAGGCCGATGCCACGGGAGTGAATTTGTTCCTCGAGATCGAACTCGCCAATGGCTGAAGCCAGCGTCAGTCTGCGTGAATCCGACGCGGCACTGCTGAAGGCATTCCGTGCTTACGAAAGCGGCGTCGCTTATGACAACGCGCGGCGCACGGCGGTTTTCGCCGCGGTCTTCATGTTGCTGGGGACATCCCTCGACTGGGTGATCATCCGGGAGCGTGCCTTGGAGTTTCTGCTGATCCGGGCGCTCTGCGCGGTGCTGGAAGGTGCGATCTTCTGGTATCTGACCAGCACGCGGGGCGGGGGATATTCAAAGGCGGTGTCGCAGGGTATCACCCTGCTGCCATTGGTTTCAATCTGCTCGATGATTGCCGTCACCGAGGGCGACTCGGAATACTATGCGGGGTTGAACTTGATTCTGGTGGGCCTGTCGCTGCTGTTGCGGTGGTCGTTCTGGAACACCCTGGGAATGATCCTGGCGACCTTCGCCTGTTATACGGCAAGCGTGATGATCGCGCCGGACAACGACCCGGACTTCAAGATCCTCTTCGGCAATTGTTATTTCCTGTTCGTGACCTGCGTCTTCGTGCTGGCGGGCAGTTATTTCTACGAGCGGCTGCGTTTCAGCGAATTTTGCCTGCGCAGGGAGGTGGAAAAATCGAAAGAGTTGTTAGAATCGCAGAACAAGCAGCTGAGCGAACTGGACGAGGCGAAGACCCGCTTCTTCGCGAACATCAGCCACGAGCTCCGGACGCCACTCACCATCATGCTCGGCATCACCGAACGGCTCCGCGTGGTGTTGGGACGCCAGACCGGTGATCCCATGGTGCATGAGATGACCACGATGTTGGAGCAGAACGGCCTGCGACTGCTCAAGCTGATCGACGACCTGCTGGATCTGGTCCGCTTCGACACCGGGCATGCGGACATCAACCGCCAGCCGACCTATATCGAGGCTCACATTGACGGCTTGCTCAAATCGTTGCGGCACCTGGCGGAACAGGACCGCGTGGCGCTGGTGTGGCAGTGCAAGACGGATAGCAGCGCGATCATGCTCGATCGCGACAAATTCGACAAGATCCTGCTCAACCTGGTGATCAACGCAATCAAGTTCACTCCATCCAGTGGCTCCATTGAGGTAAAGGTGCGGGTCCAAAAGGGGCGCATGAAGTTGAGCGTCGAAGACACCGGGGTAGGTATTCCTCCGGAGGTGCTGCCGCGGATTTTCGAACGTTTCTGGCAGGTGGACACCTCGTCCACCCGGAAGTTCCAGGGCGCTGGTATCGGCCTCGCGTTGGTCCGCAGCCTGACTGAAGCGATGGGCGGCGAAGTGAGGGTCGACAGCCAGCTGGGCCACGGCACGACCTTCACGGTGGATCTGCCGACTGAAGCTTCCGTCATGGAAGCGCTGAAGGAGGGCGAACAGAACGATCCTCTGAAAGATGGCGGCAATATCGCCGATTTGCACCGCCGGGCGGCGATGTCGATCCCCGGGAAAATGGCCGCCAGGCCCGCCGTCCCGCTACGGCATCCCGCGCCCATCGCCCCGCCCATGATCGGCACGCGCCCCAGTGGCGCCCGGCCGCTGGTGTTGATCGCCGACGATGAACCGGACATCCGGCGGTTCTTGCGGATGCAACTGGAGGATGTGGACGTCATCGAGGCCTCGGATGGAGCGGAAGCTCTGGAACTGGCCCGCCTGCGGCGCCCGCAACTCGCCCTGCTCGACCACATGATGCCGGAGATGGACGGGGTGGAGGTCTGTCGGCACATCCGCGAGAACCACATCACGCGGGGCATCGCCGTGATCATTCTAACTGCCCGTGCCGACGAACAGACGAAGCTGTCGGCGCTGCAGGCGGGCGCCAACGATTTCCTCACAAAACCGTTCTCAACGGCCGAACTGGCCCTGCGCCTGGAGAACCAGATCGCCATGGCACGGGTGCGGCGCGAGATGATGGACCTCAACAGCGAACTGCAGGCCGCGTTGGAGCAGATCAAGGAAAACGAGGTGATGATGGTCCGCAACGAGAAGCTCTCCGCGCTGGGTCGCATGAGCGCGGGCATCATCCACGAGATCAACAACCCGCTCAACTATGCCAGCGCCGGCATCCACGCGCTCGAAACCTTCACCCGCCTGATGCCGGAGAAAGACCAGGCGGATTACGCGGACA